>JAQVEZ010000006.1 GCA_028697455.1 Minisyncoccota bacterium | reverse complement strand
AAACCCCACTCTTCTGAAACAGCAGCAAAAATAAAGTCTGTTTTGTATTCTGGGAGAAACCTTAATCGAGATTGAGTTCCATAACCAACCACTTTTCCAAGAAGTTTTCCTGACCCAACGGCAACAACCGATTGGTAGGCATTGTATCCTGTGTTTTGGATATCAGAAAGCGGATTAAAGAAATTAACGATACGATTTTTTTGGTAATCGAGAAAAACAAAATTCCACAAAAAGCCCATAGCGATAACCCCAATACCAAAAAGTGCCATGAGATGTTTTAAGGAAATCCCGGCAACAAGAATCATTCCAAACCAAATAGCAAAAAGAATAATAGCAGATCCAAAATCAGGCTGAAGAAGGATCAAAAGAAATGGTATCGTAAGGTAAATACCGGTAATAAAAATATGTTTTATTGACTTAATTTCAATGTGTCGACGAGCAAGATATTTTGCGAGAAGAAGAATCAAAATAATCTTCATAAACTCTGAGGGTTGAAAAGATAAAAACCCAAAATTAAACCAGCTCGTTGCTCCTTTGCTTGTTGTTCCGATAATAAAAAGTGCCGCAAGGAGACCAACCCCAACAAAATAAAGAATTAAAAGTATCTTTGATTGTTTCAAAAAAGAAAAATCCAAACGCGCAATAATAAAAAAGAGTAAAAGCGCAATAACAATTCGGAGCATTTGACTATGAAACAAAAAAGACGAGGTACTCTCAAAAGAGCTCATTGTTGTGAGAGAGATAACTGATAGTAACAACGCAGATAGAAGGATCCACCAATCAATAGATTTTTTTTTGAAGTGTGAAAGCATAATTACCCCTTATGAAACGCTGCGTACGGATCAATACGAGGAATAAGCTCAATACGAGAAACTGATTCTCCAAAAGGTTCAGGCCAAGAATAGAACACCTGTTCATACGAATTTTGTGCCAATTGATCGAGATAGGTTTGGCTCGCAGCAATAGCGTTATCTTTTGAATTATAAATAATTGCAACAACAGGAATATTTTCAAAACTATAAGGAGTTTTATTCTCAACAACTGCTGAGAGTTTCGGTGTGGTGTCCTGATTACTTAAAATAGGATCTCTCACCGAAAGAATATTCTGAGAAAATTCTGCAGGCGTTCTCTCCCAATCTTGAACCGAAAGAATTCTAAAGAAAACATTAAAGACTTCATTATCCCCTGTTTGAATTCCTGAAACAAAAACCGCTGAACGCTTATTAGGCTCTACAAAAGTCGAACCTCGATAAGGCTCGGCAACGAGAATATTGTCTTTGTTATACAATCGAAATTCGTAATCAACTTTTCTAAGCCCTGAATAGAGGTTTTGGTTCTCAATATAAGCAACAGCGTTATAAACTCCTTTCGTTATCTTGAAGGGTCTCTCCCACCAAACAACAAGCCCATAGGTCTCATCAAGACACACACGAGAACAAGTCCCCCCACAATCAACTCCTGTTTCCTGGCCGTTTTTGATTCCGTCAAAACAGCTTGGTTGTCTCTTTTGTTCAATACGAATAAAAATAAAACCAAGAATGATCAGAAGAACAATTCCAGCAATAACGACGATTTTTCGTTTTCGTTTTACGGACCAACGTGACATACCTCTATTATAGCCAAAAAAGAGCCGAAACAAAATAAAAACCTCTCTCACAATTATATGAAAAAGGTTTTTATGTTTAATTTTTAACAGGCTTTGTTTCTTTTTCTTTATCGAAAAGAACTCGAGTTCCTGGGCCCCAGACATCATCAGAGGCAACTCTGTAAACAACAAGGCTCGACTCATGGGAAAAAATTCTCCCAAATTCAAGACAACATGTCTCCCCGTATATATCCTTGGTTGAAAGAAAAATTAAAGGACTGTTGTACCACTCACCATCTGGAATTTGTTTGTTTCCAATAAACTCAATTACCTGATAAAGAGCTTGGCGTAACGGTAATAACACCGAACGCTCGTGGGCAAGCATTTCCTCTTCTGTGGTATTTTTCTTCAAAGCTTCTATCGAAGGAGTAAAGGAAATCATCTTTTCTTTATTTGCTTTTTCAAGATCAAACCAGTGAAGGATGTCATGGTCACAAACCCAATTGCTTGGTGACTGCTTTTGGAAGATTTTTTCGATTTTCTCAAAAAGTTCTTCCACAGTGAGTTCTTCCAGATTTTTCGAATCTATCACTTTATTCATTTGTTACAATATTTCTTATTATCATTATATATCTTTTTTGTCTTTGTCAAATGAGCTTAGATAACAAAAAAACCCCTATGTTTCCATAAGAGTTTTATTTTCAATACTTGAAACTGGCGACAACCTACTTTTCCCACAAGGAGTATCATCGGCTCATTCAGGCTTCACTTCTCTGTTCGGAATGGGAAGAGGTGTTTCCCCGAAGACAAATCACCAGATTCAAACATTGAAAATATATACAGCACATTAACAAATAAAGACTCAGGAGCGTATAATAAACCGATCTCATTTATTATGCGATTTCCTATTCAGATTTCCTAATAGGATATGGACAATTAGTACACCTCAGCTCAGTACATTGCTGTACTTCCACTTAGTGCCTATCAACCTAGTCATCTCCTAGGGTCCTTGATTCCTGATCTTGAAGTTGGCTTCCTTCTTAGATGCTTTCAGAAGTTATCCGTTCCCGACATAGCTACTCGGCAGTGCCACTGGCGTGACAGCCGATAGACCAGAGGTCAGTCCATCCCGGTCCTCTCGTACTAGGGACAGCGCTCCTCAAGAATCAACGCCTGCAGTAGATAGAGACCAACCTGTCTTACGCTTCTTTTTCCTGTGTTACCACAGGGAATGGACTGTAATTTCATCCGCAAGGGATGGTCAACGTTCAGTCTCTACGGGCATACATATTCTATATTTCCCTCGGTATTGCCCTGCCCGGAAAGCATAGGGTTCTACCGATATTAGTTGACTTCATAGTGACCATTACTGATCACTACCGCCGTACGTTAGTTTGGTTCTCTCTTTTGCATAGACGAAATAAACCTGATTTTTTGATGTCTGTTATGTTTGGAGGATTCAGATTGGTAGAGCACTCAAAAAATTAAGTGCTCTACGGTCTGAACCCAGCTCGCGTACCTTTTTAATTGGCGAACAGCCAAACCCTTGGGACCTTCTCCAGCCCCAGGATAAGATGAGCCGACATCGAGGTGCCGAACATCGCCGTCGATTTGAACTCTTGGGCGATACTAGCCTGTTATCCCTAGGGTAGCTTTTATCCGTTAATCTTCAGCGCCGTCTAAAGGCCACTGTCGGTTCACTATGATCTGCTTTCGCATCTGCTTGACACGTACGTCTCGCAGTTAAGCTCGTTTTTGCCATTACACTATCGACATGGTTTCCATTCACGTCTAACGAACCTTTGTATGCTCCTCCGTTACTCTTTAGGAGGAAAGCGCCCCACTCAAACTACCCACCACACACTGTCTCTTTGCGTTTTTGCCGCAAGGGTTAGAACTTATCAAAGTACAGAGTGGTATTTCACTGACGACTCCACACCCCCCTAAAGGGGTGCTTCAAAGTCTCCCACCTATTCTACGCAGTACAATAATAAGCCCAATGTGAAGTTGTAGTAAAGCTCCTAGGGTCTTTTCGTCTAACTGCAGGTAACCGGCATCTTCACCGGTATTGCATTTTCACCGAGCAAGTCCTTGAGACAGTTCCCCAGTCGTTACGCCATTCGTGCACGTCTGAACTTACCAGACAAGGAATTTCGCTACCTTAGGACCGTTATAGTTACGGCCGACATTGATCAGGGCTTATACAGCCCAGCATAACAAGCAAAGCTCATTACACCATCCGTATTTAACCTTCTGACATTGGTCAGGCGTCACCCCCTATACATCCTCTTACGAGTTCGCAGGGAGCTGTGTTTTTGATAAACAGTCGCCAGGGATCTTTCGCTGCGGCCCCCACTACTTTAGATACTTTCGTATTCAAGCAGTAAAAGCCGTTCTCAATTTCTCAATAATATTTTTCGATTTTTATAACTGATTCTTAAAAGAACGGCTCCACCAACATTTGGAAATATCCAAAGTAGTGGGGGCAGGCCTTATTCCGAAGTTACGGCCGCTTTTTTGCCGAGTTCCTTAAGGACCTCTCACTCGTTCGCCTTGGTCTACTCGACCTGAATACCTGTGTCGGTTTGCGGTACGGTTAATAAATGTTTAAGCTTAGAAGTTTTTCTCGATAGGCTCTTTGTATGAATTTCTCAACCCGAAGATATCAATTTTGCCTGTTTTGAAAGTATGTGTAGCCCGGATTTACCTAAGCTACCTCTCTACCACCAACAACGAAAATCCAATAATTCGCTCATACTTATTTCCTATGTCGCTCCATCGCAACATTTATTAGTCATGGAATATTAACCATGTGTCCATCACCTCCCCCTCTAGGGATTGGCTTAGGCCCGACTAACCCGTGGATGATCATCATGGCCACGGAAACCTTATTCTTTCGGCGCACGGGGATCTCACCCGTGTTGCGGTTACTTGTGCCAACATTCTCACTTCGTCACGCTCCACCATGGCTCACGCCTTTGGCTTCAACGCAGAGACGAACGCTCTCCTACCACTGTAATAAATTACAGTTCCCAAATTCGGTAATATACTTAGCCCCGATTATTTGCGGCGCAAAATCTCTAGATCAGTGAGCTGTTACGCTGTCTTTAAAGGATGGCTGCTTCTAAGCCAACCTCCTGATTGTTACAGAAATTTTACCTCCTTAAGTGCACTGAGTATATATTTAGGGACCTTATTTTGGGATCTGGGCTGTTTCCCTTTTGACCAATGGAGCTTCGCCCCCATAGTCTAACTGCTATGCTATTAACTAACTGGTATTCGGAGTTTGACAAGTCTGGCGATGTTTCCACCTATCCAAGATCTAATCAGTGCTCTACCCCCAGCAGGAACACATAACGCTAACCCTAAAGCTATTTCGGAGAGAACCAGCTATTACCAAGTTCGATTAGCTTTTCACTACTTTCCACACGTCATCCGATGGAATTGCACGACCACCCGGTTCGGGCCTCCCCTTTAATTTCTCAAAGGTTCACCCTGCACATGGAAAGATCACTTGGTTTCGGGTCTTATACATACAACATTTCGCTCGCGCTATTAACACTCGGTTTCCCTGTGGCTTCGAGGCGTAACCCCCTTAACCTGCTGCATATATAAACTCGTTGGCTCATTCTTCAATAGGCACGCCGTCGAGGTGTAAACACCTCTTCGACTCCTTGTAGACACAAGGTTTCAGATCTATTTCACTCCCCTCCCGGGGTTCTTTTCACCTTTCCCTCACGGTACTTGTTCGCTATCGGTTTACATTAATATTTAGCCTTACCAGTTAGTTCTGGCAGATTCCCCCGAGCTACTCGTGTCTCGAGGTACTCAGGTATACTCACAAAAGAGATAAATACATTTCGTCTACGGGATTAGCACCCTCTATGATTCTGCATTCAATCAGATTCGACTATATATTTATTTTGTAACTCTTCTCCCGAAGGACGTGAGTACCCTACAACCCCACAATAAAACATAAAATGATTATTCTGGTTTGGGCTGTTTCCGTTTCGCTCGCCGCTACTTAGGAAATAACTATTGTTCTCTTTTCCTGGAGGTACTAAGATGTTTCAATTCCCTCCGTTTGCTCTCCAACTCTTTGTTTGAAGTTTCTCGTGTGAACGAGAAGGGTTTCCCCATTCGGAAATCTCCGGATCAAAGTTTGAATATCAACTCCCCGAAGCTTATCGCAGATTGTCCGCGTCCTTCATCGCTTAATGTAACCAAGGCATCCACCTTGTGCCCTTAGATTCCTATTAGGAAATCTAAATATAAATAACCGCATAATTAAATGATGTAATGTTACCATTACACTCAGTTTAAAAATGCTCCTGAGTCTTTAATTGTTAAAGTACTGTGTGAAAAATTCCATTGAAAAAACCACCTTAAATAGTGGCCCAATCAGATCTCGCGAAAAACAAATGATCTTTAATAATTGAACCCAAAGTGGTTAGTTGTTTCTGAACTTTTCATGATTTCAAATATACTCATATCAAAAAAATAGTCAAGCAATTATTTTTTAAAAATAAAAAACACCTCTTAAAAGAAAGAGATGTTTTTAAAAAACTATTTAAGAGATCGTTTAATCGATTCAACCGTGTCTCGTGCTGCGTCTTTTCCTCCAAGTCCGAAGGCAAGTCCTCCTGCAAGAGCAAGCATTGAGATAAGTCCTGTAAGGACAATATTAAGAATACGTCCAAGCCCAAGAAGATCCAAAACAATAAGGAAAGTCAAGACAACAATAGTAACGTATGCAAATGATGAAACGAGTTTTGTTGATCGGGCGTTAAGAATTTTTGTTGATGCTGAGACAATTTTCTTTACGAAATCAGCAAGCATAAATCCTCCAACAAGAACAATAACTGCTCCCACAACTCCCGGAAGATAGGAAATTAAGAGAACAAGAAGTTGACGAGCTGATGTGAACTCAGCAATGTCGAGAGCAACCAAAGTAAAGAGAATGATGATAAACCATTTAACAATCCATCCAAGGATATGCCCTACTCGCACCTTGTACCCTGCGCGTTCAACAGCACCAGCAAGTGGGCTAATTACCTTGTCGAGAGTTGATCCAAAAATTTTAACTAAAGCAGTGTATACAAGCTTTGCCAAAATAAGCCCAAAAATAAAAATAAGGATAGCAATAATCAACTTTGGAAACCAAATGACTACCTGATTCCACATTTGGGTAAATGGATTAAGAAAAATATTTGTTTGAAACATAAGTGTTTATATATGAATTAAAGTCAAATCAATACAAAACGTATGAATATTGACTCTTCTATTATATCACAGCCTTCACAATAAAAACAAAATTTTATTTTACAAAACAACATCCACAAGAACGAGGGCATCGTTCTCGGTAACATCCCGTATCAGTTTGTCATACATACTCATACGATAATTAAACTCTTCAGTTTCAAAAAAAGCGTAATTGAGTTCTTTCCCAATTTCTGATTCGAGTATCATAATCTCTTTTTTGAGAACCTCTATCTTAAGCTTATCTCCAACAACAAGAATATCGAGAAGTCTATTTTCATCCTTCATAAAGATCCCCGAAAGGATAAGGAGTTTGATATTCCCAGCCTTTTTAAACCTTTTGATAATTTCCTTTTCTGCAACAAGATCAGTGTCAATAAGGAGAGCTTTTAATTGTTTTTTAAGGGCAAAGCGAGGATCGAGTACCCATCCTTGTGTATTCACCTTAGTAAAGACTTTTTCTTTTGTTTTTGAACGTGTCTTTTTTTCTACTTTTTTTTGAAAGGTTTTTTTCTTGAGAAAACCGATATTAAGAAGAAGGTTAATTTCTTTTCTTGCAATATCTTTTGAGACACGAGAACGTTTTGTTATCGCATCAATATCAAAAATACCCGTTTCGTTAAAAAGAAACAATCTCATAATTTTTACACGGTGAACACTCCCAAAAATTTTACCAATCAAATCCATATTCAAAGTATACCACATCTGGGCAGGAATTATGAAATAACAAAGAAATCAGGTGTTTCAAAAAAAAGTCCAATTAGCAAAGCGACGACAATAATGCCGAGAAAAACAAGTGATCTTTTAAAAACATCTTTACTCATACCAATCTATCCTACCCCATTTTGGGAAAAAGAAAAACCCCTTTTTGGGGTTTAACTTTAAAAGACATTATCCTCGTAATCGTGTTGCTGCTACTCTTTGAGATTGCTCAAGACTCATTTGGATAACATCATTTACATCCATTTTGAGGTCTGCGGCCTTCTCTTCATACGTACAGTAGTAATCTCCAGTGAGGGATGCTCCCCCCACAGAACGAACAATAGAAATATTATCTTTTGGGAAAGAAATTACATTAGACATATCTGATGATGTATTGGTATTGGCATGAGTCACTGTTTGTGTTTGTGTTTTTATGTCCAATACTTGTAACGCTTCAGTTTGAGCATAAGCTTGTTTTGTCAAGGACAATGCTCCTCGTGGACTTACCTCCTCTCCTGCCCCAAGCTCTTCCACAACTGCAGCATCCTTTGTTTCAACATTTCCAACATGTTTAAGTCTTGATGTTGCAAGAATAAGACTTTGATCAACCCCAGGAACGTTTGCAAAACGAACAGGACTTGAAACTCCGCTTGAATTAATACAGTATCCGTTAAAAGGTCCTACTTGTCGCATCATGTCAATATCCTGTGGGCCATAGAATGATTCTGGTCCTTCTCCAGCAGGGATAGCATAATCTTGTGCATAAGCAGTTTTTACAAATTCACTTCCTTCGTTGCTTGCAAGCTCTGCAACAACGCTTGGCATAATAGCAAGTACTCGGAAATTATCTCCATCAGACTCACACCCTCCGATTTCTCCTCGATATCCTTCTACTCGATTAACAAGCTCGTAGAAGAGTTCGCTGTCACAAATGTCAATAAAGTTTCCTTCAAAGGCAAGTTCAGCGTCATTTCTAAAGGTTGAAAGTGTTGCTGCAACAGCCGCGTCTTTCGCTAATAATCGTGATTTTGATAAAGCTGGAATGATAAGAACTGCAAGCAGTGCGATAATTCCAACAACAATTAATAATTCAATAAGGGTAAACCCTTGGTTTTTCTTTGTGTATTTTTCCATACCCTTTTATTATACCTTAGGAGAAAAAAAAGAAAAAGGTTTTTCAACCTTTTTCTTTTCTAAAAATGAATACCTGTGGAAACTATTTGAGACTAATTTTTGCCCCTGTTTCTTCAAGTTTTGCTTTCATTTCTTCAGCGTCTGCAGCCTTTACTCCTTCTTTAAGAGTTACTGGAGCTGATTCAACAAGATCTTTTGCTTCCTTAAGCCCAAGACCAAGGAGTTCTTTAACCACCTTCATTACAGCAATCTTTGCTCCTCCATCTGAATCAAGAACAACATCAAATTCTGATTTTTCTTCTGCTCCTCCTTGAGCTCCCCCTGCAGGTGCTGCGGCAACTGCAGTAGCTGATACTCCCCATTTTGCTTCAATAACCTTGATAAGTTCATTGAGTTCAAGAACAGACATGTTCTCAACAGCATCAACAATGGTTTTGAATTGAGCTGGAACCTCAACGTCTTTTGTTTCAGGTTCTTTGGTTTCTACTGGAGCCTCTGCCTTTGCTTCTGACTGAGCCTCTGTTTCAGTAGTCTCTGTTTCAACTACTTCTGGTGTTGTATTTTCTTCTGACATATATCGTACTTATTTAAAATAATAAATTAAACTATGCTTTTTTTCCTGCTACTTGACCAAGAGCGACGGCAAAGCGAGCACGGGGAGAGTTAATAATGTTTGCAAACATTCCTCTAAGAGTTTCCATCCCAGGAATAGTTGCAATAGTCATCATTTCTTCGCGTGATTTAAAAGACCCTTCAAAAATTCCTCCAAGAATATCAACAGTCCCAGCATTTTCTTTTGAGAAATTAAAAATCTCTCGAGCTGGTGCCATAAGATCATCCCCAAAAGCGAGCGCTACCATACCTGCCCCAAGGGAAGGTTTTTCTCCTGGAAATGAGGTATTTTCAATGGCTCGGTTTATCAAGGTTTTTCGTGCCACAAAATAGTCTGAATTGTTTGCTTTGAGAGTTTTTCGGAGGCCGTTATTTTTTTCAGCCCCAAGTTTATCAAAACTTACAAAAACGACAGATTGTGAGTCTCGCAAAGCAGCATCAAGCTTTTGGCTAATAGCTTCTTTCTTTGCTTTGGTAATCATAATAATCAAGAATATATCTTGTAATAAAATTGGAAGGAATGAGCAATGCTCAAACCCTGCGTAGGAGATTAAGCCTTGATATCAAGACGCCTACGGTCATTGGATGACAAAAACAACTATACCCAGAATTAAAGAAATTTGCAAGAATCCCTTCGAAAATTGACTTAATACATAAAATTCATATAGTAAAGAAAAAAGTAAACAAATGAATACCTACTTTAACAAACAGGAACGGAAGAGAATCAAAAAAATCATCAAGAACAGAAGGGATTTCATAAAATTCTTTGTAATCAGCATGTTCAGTGAGATCGAAAACAATCGCTTTTTACTTCAAGCTTTTGAAAAAGACCGCGTTGATTCTTTTATTGATGACAGAATGTTCCGGTACCGAACCATGTTTCGACTTATTGATTTAAAGTTCTCCAAAAAAGTAGCTGAATCTCTGACAACCAAGAGAAGGATCAAGAGAGAATTTCTTTCCCTGAGAGAAAAAATGATCGCAAAAAAACAGTCTCCTGAATAAGAGACTGTTTTTCTATTGGTTCAAAGTAATAATCGCCGAACGCCACGCTGATGTTGGTGTGAGATCGACATTTTGGATATTTGGGCTTTGAACATTTCTTATATTCTCTGTTGTGTAACTGAGTCTAAAAAGTTCTGCATAATAATTTCCACTTCCTGGAAGAATACTTGCACGAAGGGCAAGAGTATTCCCCTTGGACAAACGGTACCACGAGCTTCCGCCAGCTTGAGTAATCTTCTCTCCGTTTGAAGCAATCGAGAGTGTTGCGTTGCTTGATGAGACTGGATTTCCTGATTGATTAAAGAAAAGTGTAGAAAAAGCCTGCTCAGGGTTTGATGAAATATATACTGGTGAAGATCCTTCGTAAGAAAGAGTGAAGGTAAAAACTCCCGTATCAACAGAAGATGATCCTGAAGACGATCGTGTCCCCGAACTTATTTCATTCTTTTTGAAAAGAATATTTGTTTGTTCTGGGTCTTGATTCTGTTCACCTGTTGTTCCTTCTGGCTGAAGAGGCCCTACAAAAGGAGCTGTGCTTTCTGCGGGGGTATTGGTCACCCCAGAAATCACTCCGTCACAACTCAAAGACCCCAAAGTTAACGCCCTTCGTGTCTCCTTCCCTATTTTTCCATCAACAGTGATATTTGCTTTTGTTTGGAAAGCCTTCACCGCAGCGAGCGTATTAGGACCGAGTTTTCCATCGACTTTTTCAATGGCATAGCCTTGATCTTTGAGTTCTTGTTGGATGGTTGTGATTTCAAGTTGTCCTTGGTACCGAGGATAGCAGAGGGTGTTGTTCTCTGTCGCAAAAGGAACATCACCGACAGAAATTTGTGCGCTATCACCCATACAGAGAATTGATCCTGAGCTTAACGCCCTTCGTGTCTCCTTCCCTATTTTTCCATCAACAGTGATATTTGCTTTTGTTTGAAAAGCCTTCACCGCAGCGAGCGTATTAGGGCCGAGTTTTCCGTCGACTTTTTCAATGGCATAGCCTTGGTCTTTGAGTTCTTGCTGAATGATTGTAATTTCAAGTTGCCCTTGGTACCGAGGGTAGCAGAGGGTGTCTTTAGGCAAGACAAAAGTCCCTGTTTCAGAAACAAGAGGTTCTACAGGAGTAGGAGTTCCCCCGTTAAGGCTGATAATCTGTGCTTGAAGCTGAGTAAGCAATTGAAGAATCTGTAATTTTAATTCGCTAGCATTAGGCTCTTCAGCAAAAAGAACCTTCCCTGAAAAGAAAACCAAGGAAAGAAACATAATACTGATAAGTCCTTTTTTTATACGGTTCATACCCTTTGAGTATATCATTATTCCGCTGTTTTCATAGAATCAAGGGACAAACAAAAAACACCAGAAACCGAAGCTTCTGGTGTTATAAACCTTTTTTAAGAAAGAACGTCTCGATTATTACTATACAGCAAAAAAATATTTTGTAAAGCCCTTTGAAGCAAATAAAAAAGGTCTCTTTACGCTTTTCGCGAAGAGACCTTTGGTTTATTAGGTGGTATTTAGTTGGTTTCGTTTCTAAAGATATCAAAAGCTCCCAAAGTGTCAAGAACTCCAGAAAAAGACCTGTGGATAACTTAAACAAAAAACCTTTGCCGTCCGCTCCACTCCCGAAGTACGACGACAAAGGCGATTCCAGGTGAGGAAGGAATCATTATCATGATATATCAAGAAAAAAGCTTGTAAACAAAAAACAGCCCCTCATGAGGACTGTTTCTTCTTTGGAAAAAAGAAAGGATAGTTATGAACGTCTCAATGCAAAAATAACATATTGTCATAAAGTTGCAAACAAAAAGCAGGACTTCTTAGAGTCCTGCTCATGAAAAAATTTTATCTATTATTAACTTACTCGCTACCGCTCGTAAGTAATAAAGTAATAAAGAACGTCTCTCCTATCAAATTAACACAGTCATCACAAAATACAAACAAAAAACTCGCCTACCCCTCAAACAAGGGTCTGCGAGTCCAACTAACCAATATTTATTTTATAAACAAATTCATCTTTATTTTACACAAAACAAACAGAGATTACAAGAAATAAAAAACCCTGCCAATCCGAAGACGGCAGGGTCGATCCTAAACTTCGATTGTCTATGACAACCACTCTCAATATAATCTTTATAGAAAAAATTACAAGTAAAACCTCTAAAGTTTCGATCTCGTTTAGGCTCTATTTAATCCTGAGTTACTGAAAGAAGTTGTTGATAAAGGTTCACCAGCTCAACATAAATATTGATAATGATATTATTGCTTACCATCCCAAGTCGTGGACGACAGAAAGTAGTTACCTCAGGAGAACAAAAACGAGTTCCCAAAAATGATCGATTGGAAGAGGGCTCTACCGTGTGGCCTGTTTCGTTCTCAATTCCTGGTCCCTTAGGATCAAAAGGATCCAATCCTCCTATAATCACTGAGGTATCTCCACCTCCTCCTACATTGGTATTAGCAGAACCATCTCCTCCTGTGGTAGTAGAAGTCTGAGCTGCCATGAATTTTGGAGCTACAAACCCTGCAAATCCAACCACAACGAATAATGATAATAATGATGTAAAAATGTATTTCTTCATATCCTTTTTAGTATACCAAAGAAAAACAAAAAGAAAGCAAAAAACTCGCCGATCCGAAGATACAGCGAGCTCTCAAAAATAAAACTTATGGCTTTTCTTAGTTATCATAGCAGACGCTTCAAAATAAAACAAGGAAAAACAACAAAATAAAAAGCCTATCATTCCGTAGAATAACAGGCTCATGCTATGGTTTTCCTCTTATGTCTTTCTTCTAAACGAGCAAGAAAGAGATAAAAAGAACAAAAGTTCTCTCCGTTTTTCAAACGGCGAACCCAGACCCCCTCATAGCCAAAGGGGTCTCTAACCCTAAAATTTAAAAAAAGGCTCTCTCTTCCTCATCTCCATTTTGTTCTCATTCATCAAGAAGAGAGAAGCATTAGCATCATATCATTTATCAAAATAAAGTCAAGTTCAGTATAACTAAATAAAAAGCCTGTTAGTTTGAAGCGAGACCAACAGACAGAAACACTCCTTGAATTTGCTAAAGTGTAAAAATTCTTCTTAAGGATAAACGATCCAGAAAGAAATGTAAACAAAAAGGTCTGCTGATCCGAAGATGCCACAGACCTCAACCTTTTCTCATGAATCTTTCTCTCTTATCATAACGGACTTTTAAAAATGAAGCAAGAAAAAAAGCCCGCCAATCCCGAAGACTGACAGGCTCCCCTTTTTTAATGAGAGGTCTATGCCTCCCTCTTAAGATAACAAGGATGAAAAAAAAAGTAAAGAAAAAGTCCGCGGTAACTCGTACCGCAGACAGAAGTAAAATTAGTCAAACAAAAATATTTACCCCTAGAGTAACATGCCCCATTAAAATTGCAAGAAAAAAACCCGCGGTAATTCACATCACCGCAGGCTCTTCAAAACTTAAAAAAATGAAAAAAATGCTTTTATAATCCAAGCAGAAGTTCCACCAAGAATACAAAAGCTCTTCTCTCCCAGAGTATCAAAACAATTTTAAAAGGCAAGAAAAAATGCCCCGCTCAATAAATCAAACGAGGCATCATGCTTAAAAAAGATGAAGATTTCTCTCAAGATATACCATTCTTAAAAAATGTAAAGAAAAATCCGCCAACTCGAAAGTCAGCGGAAAATGAAACAGTAAAAAATGCTATGAAACACATTCACCATAAAAATACCAGAAACAGAAATAATTGTAAATAAAAAATCGCCAATCCGAAGACTGGCGATATCAATATTAACCGAACGAATGCCTTTGAAAGCAATTCCTCATAAATATACCAAAACGATTCTAAATTGCAAGAAAAAAGTCTGTGCAGTGGTTGGTACCGCACAGACCTACAAGGTTGGTTATATAGAATAGATTTGGTTCTCAAGGAGTATAACATAGGGAGAAAAAATTGCAAGAAAAAAACCCCTGTGTGTAGACTGTGAAAAAACACAACAGGGGCGCCATAAAACCCATGATATGAAAAGAAAAGAATTGTGCGATCATTCTTCTTTTTTACTCTATCAAAAACAGCATACTATGCAAGCAAAAAACAACAACGATTTTAGGGAAAATTCCTCTTGTTCTCATCTCATTGCATATCTTTTTGTGGATACTGTGTAAGGTACAAGATTTGGCTTGGGGGTGTTCTCGTACCCTACCCACTCACCACAAAGGTTTGTGTCTCAATAGCACTATTATACAAAAATAACTAACTACAATAAAAATATATGAACGGGGGATTTTCGCCCCGTTTCTATTATACCGTGAATAATACAATCTCCCAATAAAAAACCTCGGGAACAAGAAATGGCGTCCCCGAGATCATTTGTGTGCTGGGTTATTCAGCCAGCACAACAAGTCTAACAAAAGCTCTCAAATCAGCAAATAAAAAAGGGCTGCTATTGCTAGCAGCCACAACCTAATTGAAAAGTTCGAAAACTCAACTTCAAAACAACTATACTCCTCTCTACAAAAAAATCAAGCTACCCGCCGACGAGCGGAGGCGGGGAAAAAACAAAAAAAGGGAAAACAAAAAACACCGAAAGGTGTTTTTTACAGTCATTACAGAAAGTTATTTTTTAAGAAGTATAGAATAAGGGTTTTAAATCTTTTTCTGACAAATATTTAAGCGATTGGTTATAAATAGCTTTTGTTATTCCGCGATCCAAGACTTTGTGCAAAGGAATGGTAAGGGTTTGTTTTTCTTCAGAAGAGTATCTTTGTAGCTTAACGTGACTTCCTTTTTGCCCAACAATAACAAAGTCAAATTTCTCAAAAGCTTTTACAAGATCTTCTCCAGAAAGCACTCTTAGCTTAGGCATAGTTTGGAATCTCAAAGTTTACAAGCAGAGAAGGCTTTGAGGTGTATCCGTGTTCTTGAAGATTTTCATCACTAAAATGCAACTCGACAGCTTCTTGTATATTAGAAATGAGCTTATCAAGAGTTTCTGCTTGAGTAAAAATAGGAAAATCTTGTGCTTCGGCGATATAATATCCATCTTTACCCTTAGAAATTGAAAATTGAACGATATTTTTCATGTTTTTACTATACATTTTTTGCTTTGTTTGGGCAAGAGTTTCCGCCAGTGGGCGGGGGCAGGGAGAGAAAAGCACAGATTAGGGTTAACAGGTTAAAAAACAAAAAAAAGGGGCAAAACAAAAAACACCGAAGGGGGTTTTTTGAAAGTTTGGGGTTAAAAATCAAGATATTTTCTGAGAGTTTATTTTTATTAAATACTTATTTTTTAATCTTAATATGCAAAGGTTCTTGTTGAATATTTTCTAAAATTTCATTATCTCGAATTAAAATGGATTGATCTGAATTATACATTATCCCCTTATTAGAAAGTTTTTGAAACCCAACGTATGTTATTTTTGTTTTTTGATTTTGAGCCTCTTTGATTGCTGGATTCATATCTGAATCAGAACTTACAACGACTATATCAGAATAATTATGAGAAAAAGATTTTTTAACAATATCAACTGCCATATAGACATCCACACCTTTTTCTTTAAAAACAGTTCCTTCGTCTGTTTCATGTGCACGAACAACCCCGCACATAACAACTTCAAAACCCTGTTTTTCAAGATACATCTTTAAGAAACGTTGAGATTCTATCAATTCCAAAGATTTTTCTGGAAACTTTTCATGTTTTTTTAAACGAGCCATAAAACATATTTTTTCATCAAAAGTAGATTCTGGGAAAAGAGTTTGAAATAACTTTTGGTAATTGATATTACTATAATTAATTGGTTTTTTATTTTCTTTCAAAATAGTTTTAATTTTATATTTGAAATTTTCCCAATCAATAAGGAGAGCTTTCTTCTTCATATATGCGAAGTATATCACATAAATAAAAACTTCGGCGGACACCGAAGTGCTGGCCGAAGCGTTTATGTTACTAATATACCTTATTCAATAATAAAAACAAGAGCTCTTGTGGATAAATTTTTAAGTTCAAAAAAAGTGAATAAGAGTTTCCGCCAGTGGGCGGAGGGTTTTTATTTTTATAAGAGATAAGAACGAGAATAAGCAAAAAATTCTCCAAAACAAAAAACCCTCTTCCAAGGGTTTTTATTTTATCGATAGACATCATGATCGCCAACAGCAAGAAGTACGATAATAGTTTTTTCTCGAAATTCAAATACAATTCTTTGTTGATAATTTACCGAACAAGAATAAAAGTTTTTTAGCCTTCCTGAAAGTTTATGTACTCGCAACGATTGGTGATTACTTGCATCCTTAAGTTTTTCTATTGTCGTTTCTATCTCATCTTGTAAATGAGGATGAGATTTTTTAAACGAACGAAGAAAACTTGGGGTAAATTTTATTTCGTAGTGAGAAGAAGACATTTTGAAAATTAAATAATTTTTTCTGCGAGATCTCGCAAATTTCCTGAAAGAGCAGGCTCAGACGAAGCCTTGAGAACTGCTTGAATAGCTTGTTCTTCAGCTGCTGCCTGAATCGCTTTACGCACAGCATCTGCCTTGTTTGCTCCATATCCAGATTCAACAAGGTTTTCAACATGCTGTTCAAGCTCTTTATTAAGCGGAACGGATAATGTAGTCATAGTCGTTATCTATAGTTATGGGAGCATTTGCGGATAATACCTCAGTTTCCCTTATTCTTTCGCACTCCCTAAAATTACATAATTAATATTAGGTATTATCACATACTATATTATCATATGATAATATAGTATGCAAGAGATCAGGATTCCCTGCCATAGGGCGAAACCAACTGACGGAGATGGAGAGAAAGCAGAATAAGAGTTAACAACTTTAAAAGAGAAAAAGTGAATAAGAGTTTCCGCCAGTTGGCGGAGGAATAAAAAAGAAAAGGGAGAAAAAGTGAAATAGAGTTAACGACAGAGAGAGAATTAGAGTTAACAATGCAGAAGAAAAAACGAATTAGGGTTAAGGGGTTTAAAAAACAAAAAAGGCAAAACAAAAAACCCTGAAAAGGGTTTTTTGAAAGTTTAAGTTTAAAACTTAAGCAGTTTTAAGAGTTAATCTGTCTGAAAGAATATCAACAGTTTCTCCCATGATTTTCTCAAGAAGAACTCGTGCATCATTTCCAGCAACTCCCTTAAATGCGTAACTTAATTCAAATGTTGCTGATTGTCCAGCATTAATTGTCCAAGTTCCTCCACTATTAGTTGCATTTCCTGAAACTTTTGTAAGAGTTACTTGATACTCTCCATCATCAAAAGGTGATCCTCCATCAAGATTCCAAGCAGTGTTTCCTGTAATATTCGCAACCATATCTCCTACTGTGAATACAATATCTTCATCATCAGCAGTTGCTTTGAATCCGAAATCAATATATCCAACTGGTACAGTATCTGAAGTAATAGCTTTAACATTCGCATTAGAAATGTTTGCTACAGAAGTACTGTAAGTATGAGCATTTCCTGAAAGAAGAGGTATTCCTACTTCATTAATATCTTCATCGTCAGCATCATATCCAGTAACTTTGTTAAGAAGAACAGTAAAGTCATCACCAGAAGTAATAACAGTTCCATCAATCTTTTGAAGATCAAGTTCTACAGTAAACTCAAGAGTTTTTCCTGATTTAACTCGAAGTTCGTCAAGATCAAAGGTAATAACTCCTCCTGAAAGTGATCCTTGGTCAACAAGAGTTGATCCTTCGTAAAGGTAAGCTCGTCGAACAAGTGTGTCTTCAGTTCCAGTTCCAGCAAAGTTTCCAGTGACTTCAACTTCTGCAGTTTCAAGGTATGAGTCCATATCTCGAGATTCTACAGTAAAGACAAATGCTTCTACTCCAGTAGTAACCTTGTTATTATATCCTTTTACAGAATATGAATCTGGGTTATCTGGTGAAACCTTAACTCGTACATCAGCACCAGTATTAGTTTCTACAGCAATATTTTGACTTGTTGTTGAGAATTCAGAAATAATTCCAGCAGCATCAACGTAACGAACTACGAATACTACATTTGCATCTGTTCCTGCGGTAATATCTGCAGCGTCAATGTTAGCAGTATCTACTACCATCATAAAGTCAGCAGTTTGTCCTGATTTAACAACAGATGAGAATCCTGAAAGACGAACATAGTCACCTAATGGCCCTGGTGCACCAGCACCAGTTCTCCAGTTTGTTCTCTTTGAAGAGTCTACTGAAGCAAGAGTTTTTCCATCTCGTTCGATAGCAATATCATCAAAGATTCGGTAAGCTCGTGCTTCTCCTAGTACGTTTGTATCAAAGTAAGCATCAATTCGTTCAATAGCAATATCTCCTGAGTTTTTATCAAGCTCTACTGAGAATGAAAGAACTTCTTGATTTGCTTTGTTGTTCATCATATCGTCTTCAATACGATCAGAAACTTTTCGAATATCTGCTTCTCCTCCGTTAAGAGTTCCGTTTGATCCACTGTCTCCATTTCCAGGGTTTGTAACAGTAGCAGCTGAGAGAGCAGCACCTGTAGCAGGTCCTACGATTCCGTCAGCAACAAGTCCTTTTGAAGCTTGGAAAGCTACAACAGCTGCTTTAGTTCCGTTTCCGAAAATTCCGTCAGCTGCACCAGCATTGAACCCAAGTGAGTTAAGTGCTGATTGGAGAGCAGTAACTTGTGCTCCCTTTGATCCTACTTTCAAAGTTACAGTGTGAGTGTAAGCAGAAGTAGTAGTTGTTCCCTGTCCTGCAAGAGCTGCTAATTGAGCTTGAAGAGCTGCAATCATAGCTTGTAGTTCAGCGATTGATTGTGCAGATACTGATTGTGCTGAAACGATAAGTCCCAATGCAACCACTCCTGCGGTTAGTAATTTTTTCATAATTTAATTAGTAATAAATTAATTAAAATAAATTTTTATAAAAATTTATTTAAAAGTATTTCTTTTCTCAAAACTTTTCATAACGAATAATTCTTATAATAGTTGTGAGTCAAGAAGCTTCTAAATTGGTTTTGAGTCTGGGAGAGGTTTCGACATCTCTATGAATCCGAGACTCCAGGTTATCAAACGCGCATCAGATAACCTGCTGCTATCGTTTGTAAAGTTTCGACTCGATAGCGTGCCTTGCGGCACCCTTCGACTGTTTGAATATTCCGAAGGTGAATATAATGACCGAGCGTGAGCTCGGCATCGAAAGTATTGTAACACAATTTCGCAAAAGTGTGCAATAGATTCGATGCGTTCCATTATAATCGAGAACCTCAATTCTGTGCAAATGTTCTTCACGCAAAAAATGAGGTTCATAGGATATAACGTTATGAGTTCTGAATTATTACACTCTCTCGTTGTGTTCTGTGGATAAGGGGGATTGGTGGTGTGGGATTGGTGGCGGCTCTTTGGGAGCGCGCGAGCGGACAAAGAGCCGCATTTATAAAGTGCGCAAAAAACAGCGAATGCCGTGGTATGGCGTTCGCTGTTTTTTAAGGTTGTTATGATGAGCTTCTTTTCTCTTGTGTCTTTTATAGAGGGTTGTCTTTTATAAAGGACAAGTCTCAGAAGTCCTTATTACGCAAGGTTATAGAGACTCCATCTGCGTGATCCTGTTTTGACAACACGTCCCTCATCAATGAGTTCTACAAGATCTCGTTGGATTGTTTTGGTACTGCAATCCTTGAATAAAGAATCAATGTCTGAGATAGATGCGTCCTTTTTTTGTCTAAGTATTTTAAGGATATTTTCCTTTCGGGCAGCCTTTGTCTCATTGCCCTTGAGCGTGATGTCTGTTTGGTTTGTACTTTGGGACACGGGCTTTGTCTTTTGGGACAGTGCTTTTTTCTTGTTGCGGTCGAGAGTTGTCGGAAAGGACATTTCTCTTCGGAGGAGTGGTGCAACTTTCTCTACAAAAATCGGTTGGTCATTCTCGGCATGGTTTCCGATAAAAAGTGATTGAGTGTTGCTTTCTGATGTCCTATGGTTTTCACCTAAAAAAATATTTTCTAAATTACTCTCTTTTTCACGGCTTTCAAAAATTTCTTCTCCAGAAAATTGTGCAAGGTTGTTTTGGAAGATACGAATTTGTTCACGAATAATTTCGGTATTTCCTTTTTTGATGTGTCCACTGCGTCCAAGG
>JAQVEZ010000005.1 GCA_028697455.1 Minisyncoccota bacterium | reverse complement strand
GGAATTTTGTTTTTCTCGATTACCAAAAAAATCGTATCGTTAATTTCTTTAATCCGCTTGCTGATATCCAAAACACAGGATACAATGCCTACCAATCGGTTGTTGCCGTTGGGTCAGGAAAACTTCTTGGAAAAGGGGTTGGTTATGGAACTCAATCTCGATTAAGGTTTCTCCCAGAATACAAAACAGACTTTATTTTTGCTGCTGTTTCAGAAGAGTGGGGTTTTGTCGGTTCTGTTCTTATCTTGTCGTTATTTGCTATTATTATTTTGAGAATGATACTTATTGCCTCGAGCGTCAATGGAAATTTTGAACTTCTTTTTTCAGTGGGACTTGTCATTTATCTTGTCTCTCATATGATTGTTAATATTGGAATGAATGTTGGAATTATGCCAGTCACGGGGATTACCTTGCCTTTTATGTCCTATGGAGGATCGCATCTTCTTATGCAGTTTTCTGCCTTGGGGCTTCTTATGGCATTTCGAAGACAGTCACGAATGACTCTTCGAGACGATTCTCAAGAAATATTCTTTCATTAATATAAATATTATGATTGCTGCTGATGGAAAAAAAATAAGAGATCTTCTGAGAGAAGAGTTTAGAAAAAAAATTCTAGAAAAGAAAATAACACCAAAACTCCACATTATCTATGTTGGAGAAGATCTTGTTATTAGTAAATTTATTGAGTATAAAGTTTCTTTTGGGATTTCTCTTGGAGTTGAAGTTATTGTTCATAGATTTAAAGAAGATTCTTCTACTGAAAAAATACTTTCTGTCATAGAGACCTTAGGTCAAGAAGGAGGAGGAATTATTGTGCAATTGCCGCTGCCTAAACATATTGACCAGAAGCAGGTTTGTTCTGCAATCCCAAGTAATAAAGATGTTGATGTTCTTTCTCCTCATACTAAAAGGCTCTTCCTCAAAGGTGAAACAGCTTTTTTCCCGCCGGTTGTTGGGGCTATTTTAAAAATTCATGAGTTCTATCAGCTACCTTTTTTCCGAGACGTAAAAACAGTTCTTGTGGGAGACGGTCTTCTTGTGGGAGAACCTATGCGATTGTGGTTTGAGAGAGAGCACGTTCCTTTTTTTCAGATTTTAGAGACAACACCACAAAAAGAAAGGACCTTTCTTCTACAGAATGCGGATATTCTTATTTCTGGGGTTGGAATTCCAAATCTTATACAAAATAAAGATCTCAAGAATGGGGTTATTATTTTTGATGCCGGGACAAGTGAATTCCACGGGGAAGTACTTGGAGACGTTGAAGAAAAAGCCAAAGAACAAGCTTTCTTTTCAACACCAACTAAAGGAGGAATAGGACCTCTCACTATCGCAATATTGTTTTCTAATGTATTATCATTGTATGATTCAATTTCTTAGCTCTCTCAATAACCAAATTTTCTTTTCTCTTAACTCCCTTAGAGAAACTTCACCAATTCTTGAGGATATTATTCTCTTTTTTGCAAAGAATCTCGATCTCTGGTTCTTGGCCTTTGGAGTTGCTGTGTCTTTTTTTGTCTTCTTTCATTTTAAAATAATATGGGAACAACTTATTTCTCGAAAAAGTTTTTTTCATGGGATTTTTCTTGGTGGAACTTTGGTTACCTCCTGGTTTTTCACCGTTATTATAAAAAACACTATCGCTGCACCACGACCCTTTCTTCGTTTTGATGAGTTTACCCCTCTCTTTGATCATGGGGGGTTTAATTCATTTCCATCAGGGCACGCAACAGTTTTTGCAGCTCTTGGAGCTTTTCTTTTTTTTCAGAATAAAAAAATTGGAATTTTCTTCTTGGTAATAGGTTTTTGTATCGCTCTTGCACGGGTTGCTTCAGGTATACATTTCCCTATTGATATCCTTGCTGGTTTTGTTCTTGGAGTTGTGACTGTTTTCGTTACAAGAAAAGTGTTTAAAAAACAAACTCGTTCATATTGAAAAATCAGGCAAAAAGTATACACTTAAGAAGTTATGTTAAAACAAAGAATTTATGCCTTAGGAATCCTTTTGCTAGGAATTCTTATTGGGTGGAATGTATATTCTTCTGAAATGACTGGGAAGAAACCGTTTCGTTTGGGTCTTGATTTATCAGGAGGGTCTCATCTTGTTTATCGGGCTGATGTTTCTGCTTTGCAGCAAGGAGATGTCGCATCATCAATGGATTCTCTTCGGGATGTTATTGAGGATCGTATTAATGCTTTTGGGGTTACTGAACCCAATATCATTACTGAGTCTCAAAGTATTGGAGTTGAAGGAACTGAAGAACGACTGGTTGTAGAGCTTCCAGGTGTTACTGATATTTCAGAAGCTATTGAAATTATTGGGCAAACACCTCTTCTTGTTTTCAAGACTGAAGTTTCTCAGGCAGAAAAAGATGCTGTTCAGGATAAAATCTCAGAGCTCTCTCAGGACGAAAATCTTACTGCAGAAAAGGTACTTGAGCTTATGAAGCTTCAGGATGGTCTTTACCAAGACACCGATCTTACAGGAAGATATCTCGAAAGAGCACAGCTTCAGTTTAACCAAGGAGGACAAACAACAGGAGGTTTTCAAACAAAGCCAATTATTAGTATCTCCTTTAATAAAGAAGGGGCTGATCTTTTTGAAAAAATTACCAAAGAAAATGTAGGGAAAACCCTGGCCATTTATTTGGATGGAAATCTTATCTCAGCTCCAGTTGTTAACACGGCTATTTCAGGAGGACAGGCTGTTATTGAGGGGAACTTCTCTCTTGATGAGGCAAAAGAGATGGTTGGAAGACTTAATTCTGGTGCACTTCCTATCCCGATTGAATTAATCTCAACGACAACCGTAGGCCCTATTTTGGGGCACAATGCCGTTGAGGCAGGGGTTCAAGCTGCTATGATTGGATTTTTACTTATCTCCATTACTCTCATTCTTTGGTATCGTTTACCAGGAGTTCTTGCAACGATTGCACTTGCCGTCTATGTTGCGATTACTTTGTGGATTTTCAAACTTATCCCCGTAACACTTACTTCTGCAGGAATTGCGGGATTTGTGATTTCCTTAGGAATGGCTGTGGATGCTAATATTCTTATTTTTGAAAGAATGAAAGAGGAGCTTGCAGCGGGAGAATCTCTTTATGAAGCAATGACAATAGGGTTCAAACGAGCGTGGACCTCTATTAGTGATACCAATCTTTTGGGAATTATTACTGCTGTATTTCTCTTCTGGTTTGGGACAACTTTGATTAAAGGGTTTGCATTAACTTTTGGAATCGGAATTATTGTTTCAGTTTTCTCAGCAGTAACCTTTTCTCGTTTTCTTCTCCTTTCTTTTATCAAGAAAGACAAAGAATCCAAGACAATGAGATTTTTATTCAAGTCTGGCTTTAACAAATAACTATATGAAGATTATTAAATTAAGAAAATTTTTTGTTATACTTACTCTCGTTATTACACTTGCCAGTATTATCGTTATTAGCATAAGAGGGTTTAAGTTTAGCATTGAGTTTACTGGAGGATCTCTTCTCGAGATAAGCTACGCACAAGGAGAACGCCCAGATATTGCAGATCTTCGTGAAGTACTCGAAGGAACTGAGTTTGCATCAAGTCTTATCCAACCGCTTGGAGATAACGGCTTCGTTCTTAAGACAGAAACGCTAGATGATGCAGAAAAGAACACTCTCGTTGATCTCTTGAGTCAAACAGGAGAGTCTATGACCGTAGAGAGATTTAATTCCATCGGACCTTCAGTAGGAAAACAGCTCCAAACAAAATCACTTTACGCTTTGATAGGAGTTTCTCTTGCTACACTCTTGTTTATTGCATATGCCTTTCGAAAAGTTTCAGGAATTGTTCCTTCTTGGAAGTACGGACTTATTGCTGTTGGGTTGTTGGTTCACGATATCCTTGTTACTGTTGGAATTTTGACTCTTCTTTCTATTGAGGTAGATACTCTTTATGTGGTAGGACTCCTTTCTATTTTGGGACTTTCTATTAACAACACGGTTGTTGTTTTTGACCGAATTCGAGAAAACCTTTTGTCCCAAAAGCATATTTCAAAAGACGAATTTCTTTCTCTTGTTGGAAATGCCGTGACACAAACACTCCACCGATCTATTTTGATGTCGCTTACTCTTGTTTTCGCACTTGCCGCATTGTTATTTGTCGGTCCTGATTCCACCAAAAACCTTTCACTCGTTCTTCTTATTGGTATTTTTGTTGGAACTTATTCTTCAATTCTTCTTTCTTCTTCTTTGCTTAGTTATATGTTCAAAGAATCTGCAAAGAAATAATTATTTATTTATCTTTTCTTTTGTATGACAACATCTTTAATTATAATTCTCGTTCTTGTCGTTTTGATTGCTTTTTTGTATAACAACCTTGTGAGTCTTCGTATTCGAACTGAAGAAGCTTGGTCAGACATTGATATACAGCTCAAGCGTCGCTACGACCTCATTCCCAATCTTGTTGAAACCGTAAAGGGATATGCAGAACACGAAAAAGAAACTCTTCGTGAAGTTCTTGAGGCTCGTTCAAAAGCAAGTACTCTCAAGGTGGACGTTTCTAATCCTGCCCAGATGGCTGAATTTTCTCAAATTCAATCAGGTCTTTCCGGAGCTCTTCAAAAACTTTTTGCGCTTGCGGAGGCTTATCCAGATCTGAAGGCGAATACTAATTTTTTGGAACTCCAAAGAGAACTTGCTGATACTGAAAATAAGATTCAAGCAGCGCGACGTTTTTATAACGGAACTATCAAAGAGTTTAATACTCGTATTCAAACTTTTCCTTCAAATATTATTGCTTCATTTTTTTCTTTTAAGAATAAAGAATTCTTTGAGGTTGCAGAGACCGAAAAAGAACCTATTAAGGTGAGTTTTAAATAAGACGATTAATAAGTTCTTGTTTGAAACTTTCTTTATTGTGGAAGACAGAATATTATCATCATTATGACGACATTTTATACTCACCAAAAAAGAAACAAAGTAAAAACAATGACCCTCATGCTGGTATTTTTTGGGGTTGTTCTTGCTTTAGGATATCTTCTTTCATATGTTTTTAATTCACCAGGGATTTTTTATATAGCTTTTGCTGTTTCTATTTTTATGAATATTTGGGCTTATTGGTTTTCTGATAAAACTGTTTTAAAGATGACCCATGCAAAAGAAGTATCTTTTGAGCAAGCCCCTGAACTCCATCGTATTGTTGAAAATCTCTCTATTACAGCAGGACTCCCAAAACCAAAGATATTCATTGTAAAAGACCCTGCTCCTAATGCTTTTGCAACAGGAAGAGATAAGCACCACGCTGTGGTTGCTGTTACGACAGGTCTTCTAGAGATCTTGGACAAAACAGAACTTGAGGGAGTTATTGCCCACGAACTTTCCCATATTGGGAACAACGACATGCTTATTTCAACAGTAGCTGTTGTTCTTGTTGGAGTGTTAACCATGGTCTCAGATTACCTTCTTCGAGGAGCTTTATTCAGTGGGAATGATGGTGATCGCGGAGGGAACGGACTTGCTCTTATTTTAGGATTCGTTCTTGCTCTTTTGATGCCGCTTGTTGGATCGCTTATGCAATTGGCAATCTCTCGAAAAAGGGAGCTCCTTGCTGATGCAACGGGAGCAATGCTCACTCGTTATCCTGAGGGACTTGCTTCTGCTCTTGAGAAAATTAATGCCCACGGAAGCAAAATGAGAACAGCAAATCATGCAACCGCACATCTTTTTATTTCTAATCCTTTTGGAGTAAAGAAAATAGGGACATATGTGAATAAGCTTTTTATGACCCATCCGCCTACTGATCTTCGTATCAAATTATTACGAGATATGGATAAATAAAAATACCTTCTTGAGGTATTTTTTAATATCCTTGATGTTTGAGTATCTTTAATACTTTTTGTTTTATCAAAAAATATCGTCCGCCCATGATGCCGGAGAAGATAGCAAAACTTACGGCTATTACTGAAGGTCCGCTAATGAAGCGGGATACGATATATTCACGATTTATTTCAAAGAGAATATAAGAAATAATAAGAACAATACTTGAGAGATTGAATTTTGATATTACCATTTCACTATCTTTATCCCAAGATATTTTGAGGATCTTTGTCATAATTGCACCAATAATAACACCAAGAAGAAAGCCAAAAAAGCAAAGAAAGATATTTGCCCCATCTTTTATTATGTGGAAAAGGGAGATTCCCAATATAACAAGAGAGAACATGAGATAGATTCGGAGCCTTCGTTTGAGTCGTGTATGAATTTTATCTGAGAGGTGTTTGGGCATAGAGAGCCTTATTATACAAAAAATATTTTTATTACAAAAGAAAAATCACAGAAGGGGGTTCTGTGATTATTAAAAAATAATGCCCTTAGAAATTAAATCTTCTTTTAATTTTTCTGGTGAAGAAAAGAGTATTCCAGAAAGGCCATATTCATTTGCTTTTAGAATATTCTTTTCTCCATCATCTATAAAAATTGCTTCCCCGGGCTTAATATTCAATTTTTTGAGAGTAATTTCAAATATCTCTTTGTCAGGCTTTTTGATACCAAGTTCCCAGGAAAAAGTAACTACATCAAAAATATTTCTAATTCCCCATATATCTAAAACAGCAGATTCAAAAAAAGTTGTATTTGAAATAAAACCAACTTTATAATTTTTTTTTAAAGAAAGGAGAAGATCTTTCATTCCCTTGAACATAGTTGCTTTTTGAATACCTTCATTAAATAAGTTGATAATAAAAGTTATATTTTCTTGTGTTTGTTCGAGAAAAAAAACATTAAGAAAATTTCTTGCCATCTCTTCTTCAGAGCTCCATTTTTTAAGCTGGACAGCACTTTCATAGAGGTGCATGAAGTCTGGTGTTTTTTCTATGTTAAATTTTTCTTGGAGGGATTTTGAAATTCCAATGTTTTTTGTCCCGAGAGTTTCCCATAAATCAAAGATAATTGCTTTCATCTTTTGATAATATCAAAATTATTCATTTTTGATACTCGCGGAGAAGACAGGATTCGAACCTGCGGTGCGTTTTCACGCACACATCCTTTCCAAGGATGCGCATTCAACCACTCTGCCACTTCTCCAATAAGGGTTCACCTTGTTCACATTGGAGCCACTTCGTGACCAGTGGCGCCGTGGTTGCCGTTCGCTATGCTCTCGAAAAACCCTACGCAGGTAGGCTTTTTCCCACTCTGTCACTTCTCCAATAGTGACAGCATAGCAAGCTCCTCAAAAGAGGCAAGATTTTATGGTTGGAAAAGTTCTTGAGGAAGAAAGTTTACTTCTCGTACATTTTTGAATTGGAGCACTGTTGTTTCAATTTGGTTTTTCATTATTTCCACACGACAGGCCCCACCCGAAGTTGTTTGATAGGGATCAATAAAGGAGAGGGTGACAACACCGTCTTCTATTCGCGCAGTTCCAAGTTCAAAGCCAAAAAGAGGGAAGGAATTTATGTATCCGAGAGCACGTTCGTCTTCGGAAAGAGTGCTTGATAAGAGGAGTTCAACAGAAGCTGTTATGGGATCATCAGTTTTTTCGATAGTTTTCCTAATAGGAATGAGTCCTTTTTTGCTACAAGCATAGCTATCAACCTCAGGGTCATAGACAAAAAGTGCTATTTCTTCAAAGGGGCTTTCCTCTGGAGCTTTCAAAAGGACAGGTATTTGGAATTCAAGGCCATTTTCTTTTTCTCCTGAAGGATTAGATTTTTTAAGAACAACGAAAGCTTCTGTGTCTTTTTCTACCAAGAAAGTAAGCACAGCTTCAAAAGGAACAAAATCTTCAGTCATCCAATCGCCGAGAGCTGTTGCAGAAGCGGAAGCAACCACAGACCCTTCTTTGCTGATAATTTCAATAGGAAAAATCCCTTCAGAGTAAAGGAGACGAGCTTCTCCTGTTAGAGAAAGTGGGGAAGAGAGCATTTCGTTTTCAGAGATATTGAGATTTTGTATATAAGAAGAGAGCTGAGTTTCCTCGTTGGTAGAAATTTCCTCACTTTTGGGTGAAGGAATAAAAATTTCCTTATTGAGAAAAATAATTCCAATAAGAACTATTGTTAAAAGAAAAGCTATTAGTTTATAGGTTTTTAAATTCATATAATTCTATTATTTAATATATTTCTCTTTTTATCAATTTTTTACTATGATACTGTTATAGTTTAAAGCTTAAAGTAATGAAAAATTTTAAAGAACAAGTATATAGTATTGTTTCAAAGATTCCAAAAGGAGAAACGATGAGTTATGGTGAGGTTGCAGCCAGAGCGGGTGCTCCGGGAGCAGCTCGAGCTGTTGGCTCACTGATGGCAAGAAATACAAACCCTCATGTTCCGTGTCACCGAGTGGTGCGTTCAGATGGTTCTATCGGAGATTATAATCAACTCCAAGGACCCTCAAAGGAAGAACTTTTGAGAAAGGAGGGATTAACAATAAAAAACGGGAGAATACGATCCTAGTTTTTAGGCGTGCATTCCTGCTACATAGCCTGTTGTCCAACAAAGCTGAAGGGAATAGCCCCCTGAAGGGCGGTTGATATGAAGCATATCTCCTATGATATAAAGATTTTCAATATATTTTGATTTCATTGTGCGGGTATCAATTTCTTCGAGAGGAACTCCTCCGTCGGCAATGACTGCACGATCCATCCCCATAAGCCCATTAATAGAGAGAGGAAGTTGTTTCATCGTATCTATGATTTTTTTTCTTTCTTCTCCCGCGAGAGAATGTGCCTTAACATCTTTGTTCTCTAATTGGGAAAGGTCAAGGATAACTTCAGCTATCTTTTTGGGAAGGAGTTCTGGGAGAATATTGATAAGCTTTTTGTTTTTATTTTGGTCAAGGAGTTTTAAGAGCCTTTTATCGAGTGATCCTTTGTTGGTATCAGGGAACAAGTCTATTTCTGCATGAACAGACCCTTGTTGGAGCAAAGAGTGGACTTCCTGAGAACTATTGAGAATAAGAGGAGAAGAGATCCCAAAATGAGTAAAAAGAATTTTTCCTTTCTTTGAAAAGGCTTTTTTTTGATTTACAAAAAAGGAAATTTTCATAAAAGAGAGAGAGGTTCCGGATAGTTTTTTAATCCATGGTTCGTGTGAACGAAGCGGCACAATATTGGGATTTGATGAATGAACGGTATGCTTCATCTTTTTGAGCCATTTAAAGCCATCTCCAGTTGATCCTGTTTCTGGCCGAGCCATTCCGCCAGTAGAAAAAATAAAGGAATTAGCAGTGTAACGAGTGTGTTGGGTGTCAATTGCTTGGATCGTGTTATTTTTGATTTGAATATCCTTTACAGGTTCTCCGTAATGGACTTCAACACCATTTTTCTTGAGGAAAGTCTTGAGTACTTTTTGGACGTCATGAGCATTTTCAGATTTTGGAAAAACCCTATTTCTTGCTTGTATATCAAGAGGAAGTTTATTTTTTTCAAAAAAAGTAAAAGTGTCTTTTACTGAAAATTGAGAAAAAGGTGAATGAAGAAATGATGAATATTTCCCGTAGTGAGAAAGAAAGGTTTTTGTGTCGAGTTCATAGTTTGTTATATTACAACGACCCCCACCAGTTATTTTGAGCTTTTCTCCAAGATCGCTATTCTTTTCAAGGAGGAGAACAGACTGACCTCTTTTGGCGGCTGTTCCTGCTGCCATCATTCCAGCAGGACCACCCCCCACAACAATAAGATCAAATTTTTTTGGGTGTGTTTTCATAGTGATAGTATACTGAGTTTTCTCTAATTATCTATCCAAAAAGGTAAATATTTGCTATCATTAAGTTAATTAATCCATTAATTTCTAATAAATGTATGTTTATACTACCAGAGTTTAAAAAACCATATAATGCGTTTGAGCCTTTTATCGATGAAGCAACCATGAAGATTCATCACCAACTTCATCACGGAGGCTACGTTAATAAGCTTAACCAGGCGATCGTTGATGAAAATCTCTCGGATAAAAATTTAAGCCTCGAGGAAATTTTTGCAAAAATAAATGAATTTTCACCAAACTTGAGAAACAATGCCGGAGGACACTATAACCATAGTCTTTTTTGGACAATATTAAACGAAGAAAAAAACCAACCGAGCAAAGAATTTTTACTTGCCGTCGAAAAATCTTTTGAGAGTTTTGAAAATTTTGAAGAACTTTTTAAAAAAGCAGCCCTTTCTGTCTTTGGATCTGGTTGGGCATGGCTTGTTCTTGATAATAACAACGAGCTTAAAATTACAACAACGAAGAACCAAGATAATCCTCTTATGAGTGATGTTCACCAAGGATATCCTTTATTTGGTGTTGATGTTTGGGAGCATGCCTACTACCTTCGTTATCAAAACAAACGAGGAGAGTACCTTGATAATCTTTGGAAACTTCTTGACTGGAAGATTATTTCTGAAAGATTCCAAAAACAAACACCTCTCTCAGTCCCTTTTAAATAATTTTTTTCTTTTTTAAAAAAGAAGAAAAAAGAAGCGTTATTTTTTCACACTTTTTTGTGATTTTCTCTTGACGCTTCTTTTTTTTAATTTATATCCAAGTTTTTTTATAAGAAAATTATTCACTTAAAAAAAGAGCTGGTATAATGGGGACATAATAGAATGCTACGTGAATGTTTTGTGTTGTTGGCGCTGATTTTCAGAGCCTGTGTTTTTTGTGTACCTCAGAAAGTAGAATTCTTTAATAAATTATTGGAGATTATTAATCAAAAAAATATGGAAATTAAAAAAGTTCAAAAAAGAAATGGGGAAATACAAGATTTTCAGATTGAAAAAATTATTAACGCAATTCAAGGGGCAATGAGAGAGGTTAATCGGGGGGCTCGAGAAGACGCTGAAAAAGTTTCCGAACTGGTGTATCAGGAGCTTGTTAAAAGAACAAAGGCAAATACAGAATATATCCCACATATTGAGGAAATCCAGGATATTGTTGAAGAAGCTCTTATGATAAGTTCGTTTCGGGACGTTGCAAAAGCCTATATTTTATATCGGGAGGAACGAGCAAGAAGAAGGCAAACAAATATTTTTGAAAAGAGGGTTTCTCTCAAGCCTTATGAATACCCAGATCTTACAAAATACGTAGATGCCATTCGGCATTCATACTGGATCCATACAGAATTTAATTTTACTGGAGATATCCAAGATTTTAAGGTGAATCTTGATGAAAAGGAGAGAACAGCTATCAAAAACGCAATGCTTGCCATCTCTCAGATAGAGGTTGCGGTAAAAACTTTTTGGGGAGATATTTATAAAAAAATGCCAAAGCCAGAAATAGGTTCTGTTGGGGCAACTTTTGCAGAAAGTGAAGTACGTCACCATGATGCTTACTCTCACCTCCTCGAAATTCTTGGGCTCAATGAAGAGTTTGAGACACTTAAAAAGAACCCCGTTATTATGAAGCGCGTTCATTATCTTGATGCCTCTATCAAGGATGCAAAAAGTGATAATAATGAGAAATATGCAGAAGCGGTTATGCTCTTTTCACTCTTTATTGAGCATGTATCTCTTTTTTCTCAATTTCTGATTATTATGTCGTTCAATAAATATAGAAATATGCTGAAAGGTATTTCAAATGTTGTTGAAGCAACTTCAAAAGAAGAACAAATTCATGGAAACTTTGGGATTGACCTTATTAATATTATAAAAACAGAAAACCCAAGTTGGTTTGATAAAGAATACTATGAACGAGTTCAACAAAGTTGCTTTGATGCCTACGAATCAGAAAGCGAGATTGTTGATTGGATTTTTGAAAAAGGGGAACTTGATTTTTTGCCTATAGCTGTTGTCAAAGAATTCATTAAAAACCGTTTTAATAAATCTCTACAAAGTATTGGGGCAGTTCCTATTTTTGAAATAGACCAAAAGCTTTTAGCTGAATCAGAGTGGTTTGATGAAGAAATTATTGCCACAAAGCATGTTGATTTCTTTAACAAACGTTCTGTTAATTACAACAAAAGAAGTAAAAGTATTACAAGTGATGATTTATTTTAAAAAAAAATTATGTATTGGTTAAATGAAAACAGTCGAAAATTTTTAGAAGGGGGATATCTTCTTCCTGGAGTGAGCCCAGAGGAGCGAATAAGAGAGATCGCAGAGCACGCAGAACATATTTTAAAAAAACCAGGCTTTGCAGATAAGTTTTATCTGTATATGGAAAAGGGGTATTATTCCCTTTCCTCTCCAGTTTGGTCAAACTTTGGTAAAAAACGAGGACTCCCTATCAGCTGTTTTGGCTCATATCTTTCTGATAATATGGGAAGTATTCTTTTTACTCAAGCAGAAGTTGGTATGATGGCAAAACTTGGTGGGGGAGCATCAGGATATTTCGGTGAGCTTCGCTCACGAGGGTCCTCTATTAGTAACAACGGATTTTCTTCCGGAGCGGTTCACTTTATGCAACTTTTTGAGTCACTTATTGATGTCGTTTCTCAGGGCTCAGTAAGAAGGGGTTCATTCTCTCCTTACCTCCCTATGGAGCATCCTGATATTGAAGAGTTTTTAGAAATTGGCACCGAAGGAAATCCTATCCAAAAACTAACTCACGGGGTTACGGTAAGTGATGAATGGATGCAATCAATGATTGATGGTGACGTTGATAAACGTGCTTTGTGGGCAAAGGTGATTCAATCTCGAAATGAAATGGGGTACCCCTATATTATGTTTATCGATAATGCTAATAATAATACGGTAGACGTGTATAAAGATAAAAACTTAAAAATCTATGCAAGTAATATGTGTAGTGAAATCATGCTCCCTTCAAAAGAAGATTGGTCCTTCGTTTGCTGTCTTTCGTCTATTAATCTTGTTCATTACAATGAATGGAAAGATACTGATGCGGTTGAAACACTCACTTATTTTCTCGATGCGGTTATGGAGGAATTTATTTTTAAACTTGAAGAATATAAAAATTCTCCAAGCAAAGAAGATACCGATGTGTTTCTTTTTCTTGAAAGGGCTTATAATTTTGCAAAAGAGAACCGAGCGTTGGGAGTGGGTGTTCTTGGATGGCATTCACTGCTTCAGTCTCAAATGCTTCCTTTTGAGAGTATTGAAGCGGCAAAATTGAATACAGAAATTTTTAAACATATAAAAGAAAAAACCCTTCTTGCTTCAAAAGAAATGGCACAAGAATACGGAGAACCAGAAATTCTTAAGGGCTATGGAAGAAGAAATACTACCATGGTGGCTATCGCACCAACAACTTCCTCAGCGTTTATTTTGGGACAGGTTTCTCAGGGAATTGAACCTATCTGGTCGAACTGTTATGTTAAGGATTTAGCAAAACTGAAGGTGACCATCAAAAACCCTCTTCTTGAAAAACTCTTGGAGCAAAAAGGAAAAAATACAAAGGATATTTGGGAAACTATTCGGAACCATGATGGCTCCGTGCAGCATCTCACTGATATCCTAAGCGATAAGGAACGAGAGGTTTTTAAAACCTTCTCTGAAATTAATCAGATGAATGTTATCCAACAGGCGGCAGCACGACAACGATATATTGATCAAGGACAATCTCTTAATGTTATGATCCATCCCAAAACCTCAGTAAAAGATATTAATAATTTATACATAGAGGCGTGGAAATTGGGGATCAAGGCTCTCTACTACCAGCACAGTATTAATGCTGCACAGGAATTTAATCGGGAGCTTCTTATCTGCGAGAGTTGCGAAGCTTAGGGGGAAAATATAATTTTCTTAAAAGTTAAATAAGTTTGTTATTTACTTTTTGGGAACAAAAACTGCCCAGAAGGTGGTTTTTGTGTTATAATATAAAATATACTTATTCGTTTAATTTTTAATACAGCTATGAATGACAAAAATGGACATATTGTAAATATTGAAAAACTCTCTCTTGAGAATACTGCCTTCCGCAAGGTTTTGTATACTACTCCAGAGTTACAGTTGGTGCTTATGAATTTGCGACCAGGGGAAGATATTGGGTCTGAAATTCACCCAACGATTACTCAATTTTTTAGGATTGAATCAGGATTTGGAAAGGTAATTCTTAACGGAACAGAAACAGCAGTCGAAGATGGAAGCACCGTAGTAATTCCAGCAGGAGTTGAGCATAACCTTGTGAATACAGGAGATGTTGATTTAAAACTCTATACTCTCTATACACCTCCAGAGCACAGGCACGGAGTTGTTCAAGAAACAAAGGCTGAGGCTGAAGCTCGTCATCATGATGAAGAGTTTGATGGTGTAACCTCTCTTTCCTAGAAAAGCATCTTTTGGTGCTTTTTGTTATAGTAATAAAGATGAATAAAAAATATCAAAAATTTTTTAATACGGTTCTTGATTATTATGAAAAAGAGGGGAGACCTAATTTACCCTGGAGAAAAAATCCAAGCCCTTATCGTGTTGTGGTTTCAGAGATAATGCTCCAACAGACCCAGGTAGAGAGGGTAGAAACTTTTTTCAATAATTGGATAAAACACTTTTCAAACTGGAAACGACTTGCTGATGCTCAACAGTCTGAAATTTTGAAATACTGGAAAGGTCTTGGATATAATTCTCGGGCACTAAGACTCCATAAGCTCGCGCAAATTGTATCAAGAGATTATAAAGGAAAACTTCCTCAGGATTATCAGTCGTTAGTAGCTCTTCCTGGAATTGGCCCCTATACAGCAGGAGCAATCCTTGCTTTTGCTTACAATACCTATGTTCCTTTTATTGAAACAAATATCCGAAGAGTGTTTATCCATCACTTTTTCGCTGATAGGGGAAATGTTTCTGATGCTGAAATTTTTGAAATTATAAAAAAGATGGGCGCTATTGAAAATCCAAGAATATGGTATTCAGCTCTTATGGATTATGGAGCGAGTCTCCCAAAAACACTCAAACAAAACCCAAACAAACAATCAAAGCATTATTCAAGACAATCTTCTTTTAAGGGTTCAGACCGAGAGATTAGAGGCAAAATATTAGATTTTCTCTTGAAAGAAAAAACACTTTCTCAGAAAAAACTTTTTGTAAAACTTGGGGAAGAAGGTGGGCGATACGAAAAGATTCTTGATCAGTTAGAGAAAGAAGGATTTGTCTTCCAAACAAAAAATGGAGTTACTTTAAAGTAACTCCATTTTCTTTTTCTTTTTTATTCTCTTAAGAACTTCGCAAAGTGTACCGCTCGGATTGAGTTAAAACTCAAATCGAGCCCCATTTTTTTGCCCACATCCTGAACTTCTTTCGGTATTTGTTCTTCATTAAAATGTCCACCTGCAGCAAAAAGCATTCTTGCTGCCATAGGAACATCTTCAGGGTTTCTCTCGATCACTGTCTTAATAATAGTAATGATGTTGTTTGTCCCTTCACTTCTCATCAATTCAACTGTTTTTTGTGCTACAGATGTGATTGGTTCGGTTACACTTTTATCTTCCATTTTATTTAAATTATTTGATATAAACATTATCACTTTTATTTATAATGTCAATACAACAAAAGAGAACCTCTCTCTGTGTTATAATAGACTCATGACATTAGAAAATTTTGAAAAAGAATATGCAAGATTGAATGCAGAACAAAAAAAGGCTGTTGATACGGTTGAAGGGCCAGTTTTTGTTATGGCGGGACCCGGAACAGGGAAGACTCAAATCTTGACTCTTCGTATTGCAAACATTCTTAAAACGACAGATGCGGAACCAGAAAATATTCTCGCACTTACTTTTACGAATGCTGCAGCTTACAATATGAAGGAGCGCCTCGCTTCAATTATTGGAGCTGAAACAGCATATCGAGTACAGATCGCAACTTTTCACTCCTTTGCTTCTGATATGTCAAAACATTTTCGAGATTTTTTTGAACAGCCTATTGGGTCTCGTTTTGTTTCTTCTGTTGAACAACTTGAAATTCTAGAAGAAGTAATAGCAGAAATTAAACCAAAATATTTTTCCTCTATGCGAATGGGGCCGGATACCTTAAACAATATTGTTTCAGCACTTACACAAATTAAAAAAGAAGGAGTATCCCCTGAAGAATTTCGTTCATTGGTTTTGTCTCAGTTTGATTCCGACAAGGAGCAACCCGAAATGTTTTATAAGAGAGCATCGCAAGGAAATAAAGTGGGGGATATTAAACTGAAGGAGTTATACAAAATTGAAAAAACTCGTGATAAGAACTTAGAGCTTGCTGATATTTATACTTGCTATGAAGAAAAAATGCTCAAACGAGGGTTGTATGATTTTGATGATGTTATTGTTCGTTTTGTACACGAGATGAATCGACCAGAATCTCTTCTCAAGACAGAACTCCAAGAGCAGTTTCAATATATTCTCGTTGATGAGCATCAGGATACCAACGATGCCCAAAATAAAGTCATTCATACCCTTATTGATAATTCCGTTCTTGAGGGAAGACCCAATCTCTTTGTCGTTGGAGATGCAAAGCAGGCAATCTTTCGTTTTGCAGGGGCATCGCTTGAAAGTTACACACGACTTCTTCAGCACTTACGGGATCCACTTATTATTGATTTGGTATCAAACTATCGCTCAGGACAGAATATTTTGAACTCTGCGCATGCCTTGATTACTCACACCAAAAGCCATGAAGATGAACCTGAGCTTTCTGCATTTTTCGATTACCAAGGACTTCTTGAGTATCGAGAATTTCATGACTATAAAATGGAACTCCTTTGGCTCGCTGAAGATATTAAAAGACGTATTGACCAAGGAGAAGACCCTAATGAGATTGCTATTCTCTATCCAAAAAACAACGATGCACTTGAATTGCGTGATCTTTTTGATCGAGTAGCTATTCCATATAAAGATTTTTCAAAAAAGAATATTTTGATTGATCCTGATATTCAAAAGATTTTTTATCTTTTACAATCTATTGAAAATCCTCTTGATAACGAAAATCTTGCAAAAACCTTATTTATAGATTTTCTTCCGTTTGATGTTATTGATGTTCAGAGAATTTTGCAAAAAGCAAAAAGTGCAAAATTAGAGTATAAAAAAGATATTATTTCTATTCTAGAAAACAAAGAACGTCTTCTTGAAATAGGGATTGAAGAACCACGAGTTCAACACTACCTTCTTTTTGTTGATTTTCTTAAAGAACAAAAAATAAAATCACAGAATCAAAATGCCGTGAGTTTCTTTTCAGAATTCATCCGCGAAAGTGGTTTTCTCAATTATATTCTAGGACAAAGGCAATCAGCACTTGGCTTGAAGAAAATAGAAAAACTTTTTGATGAGATCAAAAAAGAATCTCAAAATGTTGATGTCTTTACCCTTACCGAGCTTGTTGCATATTTGGGAAGAATGAAAAAATATAATGTGCGACTTGATATCAAGACACCGTTGGCCGATGGGGTATCGCTGATGACACTCCACGGATCAAAGGGACTTGAGTTTGAAACGGTGTATGTCATTAAGAGCGTTCAAAGCAAAGGGGCGTCTGATAAAATTAAGCTGCCTTTTCAAAAAGCTGATATGGAAAAAAATGAAGATGCGAGGCGTTTGTTTTACGTTGCGATAACACGTGCGAAGAAGAACTGTCTTATCAGTTCCTATATTCTCACACCCGAAGGAAAAGAAAAAAGTAAATCATTTTTTATTAGTGAAGTTTCAAATCTTGCTCATATTGATATGAATGAGTGGGAGAGAAATCATGTTGAAAATATTGCTCTCTTCTTTAATCAGTCTCAGGAACATATAAGCTCTCTTGCGGATGCTGATTTTATTCGAAACCGTTTTTTGAAAATGTCACTTTCTGTTTCTGCACTTAATAATTATATCGAGTCTCCTCTAAAATATTATTTTAGAAATCTCGTAACGCTCCCTGAGGCACGATCACCATTTCTTGATTTTGGGAATCTTGTCCATGCAACCCTAGAAAATTATTTTGATAAATGTATTGCAGCAAAAGCCATTCTTGGAAAAGAAGATTTCCTCGAAAGTTTTGATGAAATTATTAACAATAATCATATTTACGCAGAATTTCGCGATGAAGCGCTCCCAATTTGTAGTGATTATTTTGACCGAAGGCATGGGGAATTTGTTGTTCCCCTTGATGATGAGAAACGTATCAATGCTATCCCGTTCCTCCTTGAGTCAGGCGAAACGATTCTTCTTTCAGGAGTTATCGATAAAATAACCGAAGACGAAGAAGGGAATATCGTTGTGTGGGATTACAAAACAGGAAAGGCATATAGTGATATGGACACAAAACGAAAAGATAAGATCAAACGACAGGCAACTTTCTATAAACTTCTTCTCGAGCAAGCTTATGCAGGAAGATATAATTTTAAAACAGCTGTTTTTGATTTTATCGAACCAAATAACAAAGGGGAATATGAGCAAGCTATCTTTGAAATAACCACTGATGATGTTGATAAATTAAGACAAGAAATACAAAATCTTGGGCGAGATATTATGAACGGAACACTTCTTGAAAAAGACTTTAACAAAGACAGTACCAATGCAGAACTCCTTGAATTCCTTGAGATTTTGCGAGGTCCACAGAATTATGAACAATTGGATTTGTTTGGAAAATAGTATCTAGTGAATGATGGGTGGATTTCTTCAGGAGGAGGACCGATGGCTGATACCAAGGAACTTGAGCAGCTTAGGGATAATTTGATAAAATCTCAAAAACAAGTAGGTTAATACCTGCTTTTTTTAATGCTTTTGGTATAATAAAAATATGACAGATAAAAAAGTAAAAGTAGCTATTAATGGATTTGGGCGTATTGGGAGGTCTTTTTTGAGACTCGCTTACGAACAATATCCAGATATTAAAATTGTAGCAATTAATGATTTAGGAGATGTTAATAATCTCGCTTATCTTTTAAAATATGACTCTGCACAAGGAGTGAGTAATCTCGATATTAGCCTCAAAGGAGATAAACTTGTTGTAAACAGGGACGAGATACAAATCCTCCAAGAAAAAGATCCTCAAAAATTACCATGGAAGGAGCTTGATATTGATGTTGCGGTTGAGGCCACTGGGTTCTTTGTTGAATATGCAAAAGCAAAATGGCATCTTGATGCTGGAGCAAAGAAGGTTGTTATTTCAGCACCAGCCAAAGGAGATCCCGTTGAAGGAATTAGCTCAGGAACAGTTCTTCTTGGTATAAATGAGGAGAAGCTACAAACGTGTCAGATTTCTTCTAATGCATCATGTACAACGAATGCAGGATCACCTATTATGGCGATTTTGGGAGAAACTATTGGAATTGAAAAAGCACTTTTAAACACAGTGCATGCATACACCGCGAGCCAAGCTATTGTTGATGGTCCTACTAAATCAGGAAAAAGCTATCGAAACGGACGAGCGGCAGCACAGAATATTATTCCAAGCTCAACAGGAGCAGCTATCGCTGTGACAAAAGCTTTGCCCGAGTATACTGGGAAATTCGACGGAATATCACTCCGTGTCCCAGTAGTATCTGGTTCTATTGCTGATATTACTTTTATTGCTTCACGAGACACCAGTGTTGAAGAGGTGAACGAAATATTAAGTAAAGCAGCCAAAGATCCTCGATGGGAAGGAATTTTTACGGTAACTAATGAACCAATTGTATCAGCTGATATCGTGGGGAATACCTATGCATCCATCGCTGATCTTGATATGACTCGTGTTGTCGATGGTAATTTAGTCAAAGTTCTTGCGTGGTATGACAATGAAATGGGGTATACAAATACTCTTATTCGGCATGTTCTCAAGATCGCGTAAATAAAAACCGCAAAAGATATATAAATATCTTTTGCGGTTTATTTTTTACTCATATTTTTCCTTATACTTAATCTTTTCTCCAAGATGTAGCGAGATAAGCTCATTGCCATTTTTTTCGTTATATTTTTGGAGTCTTCGAAGTTCTTCTATTGATACTGTTTTGATATTTTTTCCAGTTCCAGCACAGCGTGAACAGGGGTAGTGTAAAGTATCCTCTTGGGGAATATTTCCCGTACCGGTGCAAAATTCACAAGGAGCCAAAGTTTTTTCTTTGAGAAGGGTTTTTTCATCCATTGTTTGTCTTTTATTTTTGTATCATAGTACCGCTTCTTTTGAAATGGTCAAGAAGTTTATTTGAGTCTTTTTGGGTTATACTAGATTTGTACTTTATGCCTGTAAACCTAAAAAAATATGGATGGAGAGACTCTTTTGAAAGAATTTTAAAAGAACAAAAAGAAAAACTTCCTAATACTTTTCCTGGGAGAGTTATTTCTGTTCATCGAACTTCGTATGAGGTTATTTCTGAAAAGGGGATTATGTTTGCTGAAATTGATGGAAATCGTCTTAAGGACAAGGATGTTTTTTCAAAGCCGGTTGTAGGAGATTGGGTGCTTATTTTTGCTATTGAAAATAGTAAAGATAAATATCTCATTGAATATATTTTCCCTCGATATGGGGTTTTAAAAAGAGAAAGAGTTAGAGAAAGAGATACTCAAATTATTGCCTCCAATGTTGATTTGGTTTTGATTGTTTTTGCCATAGACCAGAGTATTAACTTTTCTTTGCTTGATCGGATGCTTATCCAATTACTTCAGGATAATCTTCCCTGTGTTCTTGTTTTTAATAAAACCGATCTTATGGAGCATAAAAATGAAGAACAAAATATTCGAGAAAAAATTACGCACAACATTCCTTTGGTCTTTACCTCAACAAAAACAAAAGAGGGTATCCAAGCTTTAAAAAAGTTTTTCAAAGAACAAGAAACCATTGCCATTATTGGAGCTTCCGGTGTTGGGAAATCGTCATTAGCGAATTTATTATCTCTTGGAGAAAACAGTCAAAAGGTAGGACTTGTTAACATGCTTACCAAGGAGGGGAGGCATACGACAACTTCACGAAGACTTATTCTTGTCCAAAATGGAAGCCTTGTTATTGATATGCCTGGGATACGGTCTTTTGCCCTTAGAAAAGAAGATTATAAAGAAGACATTGATAAACTTTTTTTTCAAGTAGAAAGTTTTGCACAATATTGTAAGTTTCGAAATTGTCACCATAAAAACGAATCTGGATGTGCAGTCAAAAAAGCAATAGAGGAGGGGAAACTTGATATTAAAATACTTGAGCAGTATCAAAGAACAAAAGAAAAATTAAGAAAATAATTTTATGATTAAAGAATTTCAAAATGAATACAGATGGCTTTCGAATATGTTCCCCGTAGAAATTCCTTTTCAAGGCCATACTTATCGTAGCGTTGAGCATGCTTATCAAGCACAAAAAAGTAAAGAAATTTCTTGGAAGATGTTTTGCACACAAGAAATATACCCAAAAATTGTAAAGAAAAAATCACATGAAATCTCGTTGAGATTAGATTGGGAAGAGGTGAAACTTGGAATTATGGAGGAGCTTCTTTTTTTGAAATTTAGTCAAAAATTCTTTCAAACAAAACTGCTTGAAACAAAAGATCAAGAAATCCAAGAAGGAAATGACTGGGATGATGTCTTTTGGGGGGTAGATAAGATGACGGGAATTGGGGAGAACCATTTGGGGAAATTAATTATGAAGGTACGTGAAAAATTAAGAAAGTAACTATGTCACAGTCTTTAAAAATTGATTTTAATGATAATTATGAACCACACGAGGTTTTTATAAGTTTTGAAAAAATTATTACCGACAGGCGCTCAGTGTATTCAGTTAGTATTGGTCGTGTTCGTTCTCGAGATGATATTAAAAAATTCCTCCACCAAACAAAATCACAAAATAATCACGATAAAGCAACCCACCATAGTTGGGCAGTTCGACTGTCTCATGATGGGGCGATATACGAGTCAAAAAATGATGATGGGGAGACAGGGGCAGGGCAAGTGATTCTTCGTATTTTACAGAAACAGCACATGATTAATACAATCGTCTGTGTTACGCGTTGGTTTGGAGGCATAAAACTAGAAAGTGACAGGTTTAAGCATATCCAAGATGCAACACTCTATGCAATAAGACATGTAAAAATGCTATAATTTTTTTATTATCATTTACTCAGTTTTTTCTCCTTTTTTGTTATACTTAAAGCATATGCAAGACTACACTATCCACCTTGCAACGGATCATGCAGGGTTTGAAATGAAGGAGTTTATTAAACTTGCTCTTGAAGAGCTTGGGTATATTCTTATTGATCACGGAGCCTCTGAATATGATGAAGGTGACGATTATCCTGACTTTATCATACCTGCAGCAGAAGCCCTTTCTCAAAGTCCAGAGGACCGAGCTCTTTTGTTTGGAGGATCGGGGCAAGGAGAGGCTATTGCTGCAAATCGTTTTTCAAATGTTCGAGCTACAGCGTATTATCATTTTGACCCAGAAATTATTAAACTCTCTCGAGAACATAATAATGCCAATGCTCTTTCTCTTGGGGCGAGATTCCTTACAAATGAAGAGGCGCTGGAATCAATTCTTTTCTGGCTCGAAGTTCCTTTTTCAAATGAGGAGAGGCATGTGAGGCGAATTGATAAAATTGAATCTTTTTATCCCGAAGAATAAAAACCTCTCGAAGAGGTTTTTACTGATTTTTAATAAAACTGAGAACCTCGGAAGGATGTTCGAGAGGCTTTACATTTTTCCAGTGTTTTATGATGACTCCTTGTTCATTGATAAGAAACGATTCTCGCACGATACCGAGAGAAGTTTTTCCAAAGAGTGTTTTTTCTTTTACGACACCGTACTGGCTTGCAATCTTTGCATCGGTATCCATGAGAAGGGGGAACTCAATTCCATAAGCGTCACAAAATTTTTGATGAGACTCTTTTGAATCAAGAGAAAGAGCAAGAATTTCAGTATTAAGAGATTGGAATTCTTTATAAAGATCTTGGAAGCCTTGTGCTTCAATGCTACAACCAGGGGTCATATCCTTGGGGTAGAAATAAAGAAGAACTTTTTTCCCTTGAAGTTGTGAGAGGTCGATTGTTTCCCCTGTGTGATCGTGAGTAATAAAAAGAGGAGCTGCTGTATTTTCCATGAGTCTTATTATAGCATATTTCATCAAAAAATTATTTTTGATACAATGCAATTATGCAACGAGAGATTATCCCAGCAATTATGCCAGAATATTTTGAAGATATTTCTGAGCTCGTATTCTTGGTTCGTAATAAGGTAAAGAGTGTCCAGCTTGATATTATGGATGGGAAATATGTTCCAGAAAAGACATGGCCATTTCCTGATTCAGGACATTTTTTATCAAAAATTCGCTCAGAAGAAGAGTTTTTTCCTTTTTGGGAAGAAATTGATTACGAGCTTGATCTTATGATTGCTCGTCCCGAAGAGCAACTTGATACCTGGCTCTACCTTGGTGCATCTCGTATTATTTTTCATTTTGCCTCTGTTCATGACTGGGAAAAGATAAAGACTATCGATGAAGGCTTCCGTAATTTTATTTCTCTTGGAATTGCTGTAACTATACATGATGATCTTGATGCTGTTTTTGAGCTTATTGACGGAGGGCACTGTGATTTTGTTCAGGTGATGGGTATTGCTCACATTGGGTATCAAGGAGAACCTTTTGAAGAGCTATCGCTTGGTGTTATAAAAAAAATACGTGAGCGTTATCCAGACCTCATTATTTCTGTTGATGGAGGGGTTTCTCTTGAGAGTATCCCGTCTCTTTTGGACGCTGGAATAGATCGTTTCGTATCGGGGTCGGGTGTTTTTGGCGAGGGATCGGTTGAAGAGAATCTTGTTGAGTTAGAAGCACTTATTTCAGGAGAATAATAGTATGTATAATTTTCGAGAATTTATTGATCACGATAAAAAGATTCCTAAAGAAGAGAAAGAAAATATCCATCTTATTTTAGAAGAGAAAGAAAATATCAAGATTATGAGCCTTATTCTTATTCTTCTTGTGTGGAGTGCTCTTTCTGCTGTTGTAGAATCGCTCCTCATTGGAGGAGGTTTTATTTCCTCTCTTGTTCACGGAAGTCTTTCTTTGAGGTTTTTTATTCCAGAGTTTATTTTTGTCGCATTGAACTTTATCACAAAGCTTTTTTTCATCCCTCGGTTTATGAAAGGGAATATTGCTCCACGATACATTCTCTACGGGGCTATTCCAAGTGTTGGTCCCCTTATTCTTGCAAATATTTTTGTTTGGAAATATAAGTTTTTTTTCAGTTCCTTAAAGAAATATGCACGGTATCGAAGGCGCTCTTTTTTTAGAAATTTTTCTCTTAAGAAACTCTTTTCCCAAATGAATCGCTTTGAGTAATTTTTTTATACCAAAAATTCAATTCCTTTTATTTTTCTAAAAAATTGCTATTATAGAAGGTAAAATAAAGCCTTTTAAGTGGGTATAACAACAAAAAACGTGAGAATTTTGTTCTTTACGAACATTCTTTTCACACTTATTGCAATAATTTTTATTGTTCATAAAAACGGATGGAACAATTGTGAAGGAACTTTTGATTGTCTTATTTCTTTTTTAGGGAGAATCCCAGGGTCGGCCCTTGATGTTTTCTCTGATTATAAGATTTGGACGATTAAAATAATTTTTATTGTTTTGGAATTTACCTTTTTGTTCCTTACAACAAAATTATTTTGGAAAAGTTTACTCGCAACAGTCCCCGTTGTGGGATTCCTATATACAGGAGTTTTGTATATCAGGACAATAAAAATTAAAACAAAAGAAAAAAGCCAGGTTCTGTAAAGAATCTGGTTTTTAAAAAAATGAAAAAGACTGTATTTTCTCCCAAAAAGACTTTCGAAGAAATCGCTCCCTTCCTTTGAGTGCTTTTGAGAATTTTTTTTGATCAAGTTGTCCGTGTTTTTTGTAGTAGGCCCGTTGTTTTTCTTTCGGCATATTTACGACCTTCTGGCATTTGTTACCACAAGTTTTTTGTGTTTTTTGCTCACATGCTTCACATTGAATAAAGAGAAGATTACAGGCGTGGTTTTGGCAGTTTACATGGCGATTACACGGAGTGCCACATTGATGACAACTACTAATAATATCCCCGCTAATAGACTCTCTTCCTCGTCCATCAAAAACGTAATTTGCTCCCTTGAATTTGTTTGGGAGGCCTTCACGTTCTATCTGGTGTTTGTAATCAATAATACCCCCATGAAGTTGGTTTACATCCTCAAATCCTTTGTGTTTTAAATATGCAGAAGCTTTTTCACAACGAATTCCTCCTGTACAATAAAGAAGTATTTTTTTATCTTTTTTGTCTTCAAGTTCACCAGCAACGAAAGGGAGCTCTTCACGAAAGGTATCAACTCTTGGTGTGAGAGCACCTTCAAAATAGCCAATTTCTGATTCGTAGTGATTACGCATATCAACAACGATAGTATCAGGATTGTTCATTGCTTCATTAAATTCACGTGCAGAAAGATGCTTCCCAACGTTTGTAATATCGTAATCATCAATTGATAGACCATCAGCGACGATTTGTTTTCGGATTTTGATTTGTAGTTTATAAAAAGCATCACCACTTTCAACTCCAATCTTCAATGGCACATCAGCAAACTCTGGGATTTTGTAGAGAGTTTCTTTGAATTCCTCAAAATGGTGTTCAGGAACTGACATTTGGGCATTGATGCCTTCTTCAGCAAGATAAATACGTCCCAGGCATGACAATTCTTCCCAGAGGGTGAGGAGTCGCTGTCGCATATCCTCTGGATTTTTGATACGTACATATCGGTACAGAGAAACAGGAATACGCTTAAAGCTTTCCGCCTCAAGACGCTCAATACATTCGGTTTTGCTTGGGTTAATTTTCATACCTCGTATCCTATACTGAGAGTTTTTATTTTTCAAGGGAAAAACAGAACTCACTCCTATATTTTTATTGGCAAAAGGTAGGGATAGTATCTAATAGTAATAAATTACTAAAATTAAAAATATGAGCACTATGGAAGAAAAAAGTACAGGCAAAACAATCGGCCAAGTCTACGAGTTTCTAAAAAGTCTTGAGAAATTTGGATGGAACGATCGTTTGATGCAAAAAGTCATTATGAACAAAGAACTTGCACAGGATGTTGTGCTAATGGTTGCTGGGGCATATGAATTGACACAAACTGTGATTATCCCTCGAATAAGTATTCTCAAGGGGCGTATTTTTACGAAAAAGCAGTCGTATACCAATAGTTTTGAGAAACTTTTTTTGGAGGGTGTTAGTGACACTATTACGATAAAAGGTCAAGAGGTGAATATTTTCACACTTATTAGCCCACAAAACGATTTTGAAATTTGTGATGAGCTTGGTGAACAATCATTTTTAAATCCCGTTCCTTGTTGGAACGGGATTTTTGTATGTAGATTTTTTGTCTATTAGGGCAAAGAAATCAAGGTAAGAATCAGTAATAAAGATATTTCTCTCAAGAAATTTCAGCATGCTTGACAAATATTTCAAAAAATATGAAATAGAGGTAAAGATATTTTAGATAAATGAATATTAAAACAGAAGAAGAAATACGTTTTAAAGAGCTTTTTCATGCCCCTTATCATGTTTTTGATGAGACAGCTCTTTTTACGGGTAACTTCCGTTTTTTTGCCTCTTTGGTCAAGAAAAATATTGAATTGCTTCCATTGTCTCGGCTTGTGTATGCGGAACTTCCCGAAGGATATGACGAAGAAGGAATTATCCATGAATTTGGAAAGGAGAAAATTATCAAGGATCCAAGTAGAATTGCTGTGGAAATGTGTGCTCTTATGCACAGTGATCAGAAAATTTTTAGAGATGGAAAAGTGAACCTCTGGCTTTTCATTTTGTATGGGGAGCTCTGGTATGTATCTTGCTGTTTCAGAAACAACCAGGTTTGGTGTCTGGACTCTCATAAAGAGGGAGGAATGCCATGGCCAAACGAAATTCGTGTTTTCCAAAACAGCGAAAATAAAAATTGAATTTAATTTGAATAAAAACCGCTCTCTTGAAGAGCGGTTTTTTGTTAAAGATTTCTTCTGGCTAAAGAAACAGCTTCCTCAAGGTCTTTTTTATCGACTGGTGGGTGCGATAAATCACGGTATACAAGACTTTTGTATACTATGGTATAGAGATTCTCCAAATCATCATCTTCATACCATTCTGGTTTTTGAAAGAGACTATATTCTGGATATATTTTTGCCCATATTCTATTAGCTTCATCATATTGTTCATGCAGGATATATTCGGTAACAGTAAGGAGTTTTTTAAAAAGTTGTTGTTTGTTCATTGTCCTAAATTTATCCAAAAGTGTTTATTTTTGCAAACTAATCTCAAGGATATATATAATCCCGCCAAATTTAAATTAATCTAGTTATGGTTTTTTTGTTCTGGAGGTGAAAATTCCGGAGACAGAAATTACAACAAGTAATTTCTAATGAACGGTAAAGGCTAAATTATTTTAGCCTTTTTTCCTGCACCAAATGAATATTTTTGCTATACTATCTTTATGACTGATGAACAATTATTATCTTTGCAAAAGATAGCAAATGATATCCGTATTTCAATCATTACCATGCTTGAAACAGCAGGAAGTGGGCACACGGCAGGAGCTCTTGGGATGGCTGATATTTTTACTGCTTTATATTTTCACGTATTAAAACATGATCCCAAAAATCCAACATGGGAAGAACGGGATCGAGTGATTTTGTCTAATGGGCATATTGCTCCTGTTTTGTACGGAACAATGGCTCACGCTGGATATTTTCCTCTCGAAGAACTTGCGACCTTAAGAAAATTTGGCTCACGCTTGCAGGGGCATCCAGATAGACTTTTTCTTCCTGGGATAGAAAATACTTCAGGACCACTTGGTTCAGGGCTTTCACAGGCTTCAGGGATGGCACTCGCCTTTCAAATGGATCGTAAAGACAATCATGTATATTGTCTCATGTCTGATGGTGAGCTTCAGGAGGGAAATACCTGGGAGGCAATAATGTTTGCAGGGCACAAGAAACTTTCAAATCTTACTGCTATTATTGACCGAAACAATATTCAAATTGACGGAATGACAGATGATGTTTTGACTCTTGAGCCCCTTGTAGACAAGTGGCGCGCATTTAATTGGAACGTCATTGAAATCGATGGGCATGATATAGAGGCTTTTATAAATGCTTGTGAGACGGCAAAATCTTTTAAAGAAAAGCCAACCGTCATAATAGCAAAAACTATTTCAGGAAAAGGGGTCGTCGAAATTGAAGGAGACTATCGTTGGCACGGAAAGCCACCAAGTACCGAAGAAAAAGATAAGTGGGTTAATGAATTGGAAGATAGTATCAGATAAAAATGAAAATAAAAATCATGATTAATAAAGAAGCAAAATTGAATCCAAATCTTTTTGATGAATCACAGCTCGAACGACTTCCAACTCGAGATGGTTTTGGACACGGGCTTGTTGAAGCGGGAAAGCGTGACGAACGAGTTGTTGCCCTTACTGCAGATCTTGCCGAATCAACACGTGCAGAGTGGTTCCAAAAAGAATTTCCAGAGCGTTTTGTTGATGTTGGGGTTGCAGAACAAAATCTTGCAACGGTAGCGTCAGGAATGGCTAATGTTGGGAAGATTCCTTTCATTACGAGCTATGCAACTTTTTCTCCTGGAAGGAACTGGGAACAGATACGAACAACAATTTGTATCAACGATGTTCCTGTAAAAGTTATTGGGAATCATGCAGGGCTTACCGTTGGTCCTGATGGAGGAACTCATCAAGCACTTGAAGATATTGCTCTCATGCGAGCACTTCCTAATATGACGGTTGTTGTTCCTGCCGATAGTCATCAGGCATACCAAGCAACGCTTGCTATTGCACAAACTGATAAACCAGCCTATTTACGCCTAGGAAGAGAGAAGATGCCTGTCTTTACTACCTCAGAAACTCCTTTTGTATTAGGAAAGGCGCAAGTTCTTTACGAACAAGCTGGGGCAAAAGTAGGAATTATTGCTTGTGGCTCTCTTGTGTATGAGGCTTTGCTTGCAGCAGAAGAACTCCGCGAAAAAAACATTCCTGTTTCTGTTCTTAATCTCCATACGATTAAGCCCCTTGATGGGGAAGGAATTCTTGAGTTTGTTCAAGACCTTGACCTTGTTGTTACGGCAGAAGAGCACCAAGTTGCAGCAGGTATGGGGAGTGCTGTTGTAGAGCTTCTTGTTCAAAATAATCCAAAGAAAGTAGTTTTTGTAGGGATTCACGATCGCTTTGGAGAGTCCGGTGACCCAGTTGAGCTTCTCCATGCCTTTGGTTTGGATAAAAATGGAATTATAAAAGCAATAGAAGAAAACCTCTAAACAGGGGTTTTCTTTTGACTTTTCGAAGAGAAATGGTACTTTGAAGAAAAAGAAAATTTTATGGAAACGATCATTGTTATTTTGTTTTTTGTTCTCGCTCTTGTAATGGCTGTCTTTGGTTTTTACCTTGGGTCTTTTTTCTCTCAAGGAACCTTATGGTCAGCTCGTGGTTTCTTTTCACCTAATGATTTATTCATGGTTGAGAAAGAAGTCACCTCATTTGAAGATTGTCACAACAGGGAAAGCATTTATCTCATTAAAAAAATCAAAAAAATAAATAAAAAAGGTGAAATTGTTTTCAAAAGACCTCGATATGTTACTTTTTCTGATTATAAACCGGGAGAAGTCCAAATTTGGCATCAAGGAAGGACAGAGCCTCTTCAGACTTTTTGTGAAGGTTTTATCTATAAATTTTCCGGCACTGATAAAAAATTTAAATGGAGTAATTTTTCTGCAGAAGAGATTTTCCCCAAGGTTAATAATTACAGGGTTGATATCGGGATTGCTGTTCTTAAGGGTATTCGTTGAAACAGTAAAAATTGAAAAGAAAAAACCGCGCAAGATACAGCGTGGTTTTTTGATTATAATTTTTGCGCTCTGTAGTGTTCTGGTGCATTTTTAAGAAATTCTTCTAATTGTTCTCGTGTCTGAAGACCTGCTTGAGCCCCAATGTGTTGAACAACGTTCATTGAGTTAATAGGTCCCCACGAGAGAGCCTCTGCGACTGATTTACCAAGAGTAATAGCAACGGTAAAGGTTGATGAAAATGAATCCCCGGCTCCTGTTCGTTCAATCGGCGTCTGTGGATCAGGGTAAATTGGGTGAAACCAATATTCGTCATTATAAGAATCATAAGCATAAGCCCCGTCTGGTCCATCGGTGATTGAGATGATTTTTGGACCAAGTTTGTGCATCTTGAGGAGAAGTTCTTTGAGATCTCGAGAGTCAGTTTCAAGGATTTTTTGTGCTTCCTCTACATTACAAAAAAATATTTCAGAAGATTCATAGACATCTTTGAGTTTTTCTGCCCCAAGAGAAATCTGATATGTTCCTGGTTGGAATGCCATTTTGATATTATTTTCTTTTACCCACCGTGCGACCTCGTGGTGATATTCGAGAGCTTGTTCTCCGACAGAGCTAAAGTATATCCACTTCGGTACAAGTCCTTTGAGTTGTTTGTGGAGATTGTAGGTGAAGTCTTCGTGTTTGATGAGAATAGTTCTTTCTGCATTAAAAGAAAGAACATAATGATAGTTTGTTTTTTTTCCTTCTTCAACAGTGACAAATTCTGTCGAAACGCCTCGTTTGTTGAGTTCGTCTATACACTCACGACCAAAATCATCGTTTCCAACGTGAGTCATAATAGCTGATTGAAGTCCCAGTCGGTGAGCTGAAACAGCTGCGTTTGGGCTGTTCCCAACAGCAGCGACAACGACAACATCTTTATAAGGGATTTTGTCTCCAAAACGCATAGAGAGCATACAGTTTTCGTTATCAATATTACAGTGGACTTCTGCATCCTGTAATTCAATAAAAGCATCGGTAACAATATCTCCAATTGCTAAAAAATCAATTTCTTTATCTTTGTGTTCCATGAGCTCAGTATAGCATACTTATTCACCTTAAGACGTGATATACTGACGACATGAAAACCTTAAGAGAATATATTCAAGAAGCGGAACATAACAAACGAGCCATTGCTCATTTTAATGTAGCGAATTCAGATATGTTAATGGCTGTTTTTTCAGCAGCACAGAAACTATCAAACGAACAAGGAGAAAAAATTCCTGTAGTTATTGGTGTTTCTGAAGGGGAGCGAGATGCCTTTGGAGTAAGCCAGATTGTTGACTATGTTATAAGCCTTCAGAATGAACATGATTACCCAATCTTTATTAATGCTGATCATACCTATTCGGTAGAGAGAGCTTGTGAAGCAATCGATGCTGGTTTTGATATGGTTGTTTTTGATAACGCTGCCAAAGACTATGAAACAAACTTAGAAGACACACGAGCTGTTGTTGCTTATCGAGATGAGGTGAATCCAGAATGCCTTGTTGAGGCAGAGCTTGGTTTTATTGGATCAGGATCAAATATCAAGGACATTCTTCCACAAGGTGTTTCTGAGGAAACAATGACGGATCCAAAAGAAGCCCTTGATTTTGTAAAAG
>JAQVEZ010000003.1 GCA_028697455.1 Minisyncoccota bacterium | reverse complement strand
ATACCTTAACCGAGAGCAAAGACCTGTGTGATGCACCTGAATTCAGTGCGGCACAAGGCCACAGGACGGAACAACTGAAGGGAGCTTGAAGAAAAAACCACCAGGGGGTGGTTTTTTTATTGGGGGATAAGATTTTTGAATCTATTTCAAAGACTTTTTTACAAAGGCAGTGAGCTCTGCAATGTTCTTTGTTTTTTGAGTTTTAAGTTTCTTCCAGAATTTTTGTTCGTCTTTATTTTTTGTATCTGGGATATAAAAGTTTTCAATTCGCCAAAGAGATTTTTGTTCCTCATTGAGTTGATTGATAAGGTTAAAAGCTTCGTTGTTCATGGTAATGTTAATTATGTTATCTGAATAATATTTCAAAGTATAACACAGAGATAAAAGAAAAAATAATTTTCTTTATTCTGAGATATCTCTCCCATTAAAAATAACAACCACCCTTAAGCAGTTGTTATTTTTTTACCATAATGACGGCTATTTTTCTTGAGAGCTCTTTGCGCGAGCATCTCTTTTTTAATAGCAAGTCTTTTTTCTGTTTTGTGGGATTTTGTCGTTTTCATTTTCCCAACACTATTTAATCGTTTTCCCATATACGGCCATTATACATAGATTTTATGAAATTCCTAGCTTTCTCTGATCATCCAAGAGGAATAGAGTTCCATTGTTTTTTGACCCCTCTCGAGTATAATAAGGGTGTTATTGCTTTAATTTTTAAATGTTATGTCTATTGAAAACCCGTTTGATCATATCAGAAAAAAGAATTTAGAAAAAGAAACAAAAAGAAATGAAGAACAAGAAGCTCTTAAACAACAAGAAGCTCTTGAACAAAAAAATACCGATGATCTTTACCAACAAAAAGAACAAGATAAAGAAACTACTGCTGATTCAATAGAATTTCTCGCTAAACAAATTCACAAAATTACAGGAACACAAGAGGAGATGATTGCCCAATATCGAAAAGCTATCAAAGAAGCAAGAAAAGATCCCGAAACTTTGCAGTACGTTCGAGATAATTTTGATGAAATTTTTAAAGCAGGAAAAGAACAATGGCGAGTTGTTGGATCCGAAAAACAAGCAAACATTGAACAGCTACATCGGTCTGAAGAAGACCTCGACCGTCTCAAAAATGAAATTAATGAACTGTATCCCGAAACAAGCACAGGGAAAGCGGAACAAAGAAGAAAGGAAAGGGAGGAAAACCTTAAGGCTTCAGTCAAACAAATTCTTGAGGAAGAGCAGAGTAAGGAGGAGTTTGAGGAAAAACTTTTTGAGGTTGAAGAGATTGCTAAAAAAATTTCTTTTGAACTTGATTCATTTTTGTTAGAAATAAAAGAAATACTTAATTCTCACGAAGATCTCAAAAAAGCTATACAGTGGTATGGAGGTGGTCATTCTACTTTAGGCGGAATAAAAATTGGCTTTTTGGAGAATTATGAAATTGATGCGTTTTCGGGGGGCGAGGCATTTCTAAATGAAATCCGTGCTGTTATTAGGGCAAATAAAAACAATTATTCAAAAGTTTTACTTCCTTCGATGGAGTACGTTTACGATGAGTTTAAAGAAAGAACTTCTTTGATTAAGAAAGCTTTGAAGGATTTTTCTGGGGATGAAAACCAAGCACGAGATCTGATAGAATATCTTCATACTAATTTGGTATTACCCATACTCAATCTTAAAAAAGGAAGTGAGAGTTGGAGGTTTTATCCTATTTTAGAGAAATAAAAAACGTCCGAGACGTTTTTTATTTTGAAAGATCTTTTATTCTTTCAATAAAGGATTCAAGAGAAATTCCTTTATCTTGCGAATCTTTTGATTCTAGGGTAATAGTTTTTGAATTTTTTTCTTCATCCCCAACGACAATCCAATAAGGGGTTTTTTGAGTTTTGGCTTTTCGTATTTTTTTCCCGAAGCCGTCGTGTTCATCATCCCAAAGCTCTACACGGAATGAGTGTTCTTTGAGCTTATCAAAAACCTCTTGTGCATATTGAGCATGGAGATCGGGTTTTACAGGAATAACAGCAACTTGTACCGGAGCAAGCCACAGAGGAAGGTAGCCGTTAAAGTGTTCAAGAACAACCGACATAAAGCGCTCAAGAGATCCTGCAATGGCGCGATGTATCATAACAGGAGTTTGTTTGTTTCCTTCAGCATCGGTATACTCAAGCCCAAAACGTTTTGGCTGAACAAAATCAAGCTGTGCTGTTCCGAGCTGCCACTCTCTTCCGAGAGCATCTTTAAATTGAAAATCTAGTTTAGGACCATAGAAAGCAGCCTCTCCTTCAATTCGTTTATAATTAAGATTATTCTCTTGTGCAATTTTTTCAAGAATATTTTCAGCTTTGTCCCAAAGAGTATTATCTCCAATATATTTATCAAGATTTCTTGAATCACGTACTGAAAGTGATACATAGTAATCTCCTTCATTAAACATTCCAAGAGCTGTGTAGAATTCTCGAATAATTGAGACGATGTTGTTTACTTCTGTTTCAATATCATCTTCAGAGCAAAAAATATGAGCATCATCTTGGGTAAAGGCGCGCACTCGTGCAAGTCCCATAAGTTCTCCTGCCTGTTCGTCACGATACACCATCGTTGTTTCAGCAAGGCGAAGGGGAAGGTCTCGATAGGATCGTTGTTCTGCTGCGTAGATTTGAGTGTGGTGAGGGCAGTTCATTGGTTTCATCACAAACTCAGCATCAGACTTTCCTTTAACGTGGAAAAGATCATCTTTATATTTATCCCAGTGTCCCGATACTTTATAGAGTTCCGACTTTGTAATATGAGGAATAGAAACTTGTTCGTAATCAAACTTTGCTTGGATTTCTTGAATCTTGTTGGTAATAAGGGTTCGTATTTTTGTTCCCTTTGGGGTAAAAAGAGGAAGCCCTGGTCCAACAAGTTCAGAAAAAGTAAAAAGACCAAGCTCCTTTCCGATTTTTCGATGGTCGCGTTCTTTTGCTTCCTCTCTTTGCTTGAGGAAACTTTCAAGCTCTTCTTTGGTATCAAAAGCAAGGCCGTAAATCCTTGTCAGCATTGGATTTTGCTCATCTCCCTTCCAATAAGCTCCAGCAACACGATCAAGCATCCAAGATTTTTCTTGAATAGTTTTAAAATTATCAACATGTCCACCACGACAAAGGTCAGTAAAGGATCCTGATGTGTAGAAACTCAGCTCTTCACCCCTTTCGGTAATATCATTGATAAGTTCTTTTTTATAAGGATTATTTTTGAAAAACTCGAGAGCCTCTTCTTCGCTTGGGGTACTCTTTGAAAAAGATGTCCAGTTCTGGGCAAGCTTGTGCATTTTTTGTTCAATTTTTTTGAGCCCTTGTTCCTGGAAAGGTTCTCCAAAATCAATATCATAGTAAAAGCCATGCTCTACTGCTGGGCCAATAGCAAGCTTTGCTTCAGGATAAAGATCCATGACGGCTGCGCCCAAAAGGTGGGCGAGGGAATGTCGTTTTTTTTCTATTTCGTTCATAGTATTTTGCTGAATAAAATTGATAGTAATAAAGAGGAAAGTATTTAAGAAGACAAAAACCGCCCCACAAGAAAATACTTTCTTGCCAGGACGGTTTTGTATACCGCGGTTCCACCTCGCTTCCTCTTTGTATCAAAGAGGCACTCTTTTGACCAGATTAGGCGCGCGGTACGCACTTAAACAAGAAGCTTAACTCTAGTTGGTAGCTAGAACAATCTCTGATATGTATGTATGGTAACAAATAGGAGAAGGAGGTCAATATCTTTTGTATTTTTTAAAAAATGCCTATAATGAAAACCATGAAACATTATGAGTCAGGCTTTGGGTTAAGAAGCCTCTTGAAAAGTTTTAAGAACGCATATCGAGGAATTCATGTTCTTGCCAGAGCTGAATACAATCTTTATATCCAGATTATTTGCGCTATTCTCATTACAATACTGGGCGTGTATTTTAGTATTTCTTTTATTGAGTGGGCACTTCAGTTTCTCGTTATTGGTCTTGTTATTTTTTCTGAGCTGATTAATACTGCTGTCGAAAAAATTATGGATTTTGTTCACAGTGAATATTCGGACAAGGTAAAAGATATCAAAGACCTTTCTGCGGGAGCAGTGCTCTTTACGGTTTTGATTTCTCTCGTTGTCGCTTTTTGTATTTATTTTCCTAAGATATTTTTATCTTAGTTTTTTTCTATTTTTTTTACCCCTTCAATAATAAGCGATTTGGTTCCATTTTTGAGAGAGACCTTTCCCTTGATAGCGACAATCATCCCTTCCCTGAGGATGTCTTTCTTACTTTGGTAGGTCTGAGGGAACACAATAGCTTCGGTTGTTCCCGTAAGGTCAGTAAGCGTCACAAAAGCCATTTTTTGGTTATTTTTTGTGGTGACTTCTTTGACTTCATCAATAATTCCTCCCAAAACTAGTGACTCACTTTTTTTGAAGTTTTCGGTATTGTATTTGTTGATATTCATTTTTGCATTTTCGAATTTCTCTCGGTATTCGTTGAGAGGGTGGTCAGATACATACACACCAAGCGCATCCTTCTCTCTTGCGAGTTTGTATTGAGTTGATGGGTTTGGATGTGGGCTTAGAGTGAGGTGACTCATTTCGGCTCCAAAAAGAGAATTCTGATCGCTGTGGATACTTCGATTTTCCTTATTGTAATTAAGAAGAGCCTCAATGTTATACAAAAGATCCATTCGGTTTCCAAAAAAATCGAAAGCTCCTGCTACGATAAGCGCCTCAAGACTTTTTTTATTGAGGTTGCTGTGTTGTACTCGCTTGAGAAAATCCTCAAGAGAAGTGAATCTCCCAGCTCGTTTCCTTTCTTTGATAATAAAATCTGAGATTCCCGCACCGAGGTTTTTGATAGTGTAAAAACCAAAACGGATAGCCTCGTCTCCTTCATAATCAACAACGGTAAAATCTCCAAAACATTCATTGATATCAGGAGGGAGCACATTGATTTCAAGTCGCCCACACTCGTGAATAATCTGGGCAATACGTTCAGTGTCTCCTGATTCTGCAGTAAGCATGGCAGCCATGTATTCAACAGGGTAGTTTGCCTTCATGTATGCCGTTTCATAGGAGATACGCCCATAACTTGCTGCGTGAGATTTGTTGAACCCATAAGCGGCAAAGGTTTCAATCTGATCCCAAAGATCGTGAGCTGCCTTCTCTTTCATTCCGTTTGCAATACATCCATTTACTAATTTCTCCTTTTGTTCTGCCATTAGTTTAGGGATTTTTTTTCCGATAGCCTTTCTCAAAACATCAGCATCTCCCCAACTAAAGCCAGCAATATCTACAGCGATCTGCATAACATCCTCTTGGTATACCAAAATCCCATAAGTTGAAGAAAGAATCTTTTCCATGCGAGGGTCAAGGTATTTAACTTGGCTTGGGTTTTCTTTTCTTTTAATATAGTCAGGAATAAATTCCATTGGCCCCGGACGATAGAGAGCAATCATCGCAGAGATTTCAAAAATATTTGTAGGTTTAAGCTCGGTAATATATCGAGTCATACCGGAACTTGCCATCTGAAAAACGCCCATGGTATTTCCTTCAGAGAGAAGGTCATAGGTTTTTTTATCATCCAAAGGAATCGTGTTGAGATCAACTTCTTCTTTGTGGATATTTTTTACCAATTCGGTTGCATTGGATAAAATAGTAAGGTTTCTGATTCCCAGAAGGTCAAACTTTGGCATGTTTACCACACCATCGCGATCCCCGGTATACATATCATATTGAGTGATAATTTTCCCCCCTTTCGGATCGAATTGCACAGGACAAATATCATCCACTCGTGTTGGAGAAATAACTACTCCTGCAGCATGGACAGAAATATGACGCGCACAACCTTCTATTTTTTTTGCCATGTCGATGATTTTTTTTACATCATGATCTGATTCATAGAGCTTTTTTAATTCAGCTTCTTCTTCAAGAGCTCGGTCAATAGTCATAGGGAAACCTTGGTGCCCCAAAGGAATGAGTTTTGCTATTTTGTCACCAAGGTCGTAGGGGTAATCAAGCGCACGTGTTACGTCACGAACAGATCCTCGTGCTGCCATCGTTCCAAAAGTTCCAATTTGAGCAACGGCCTTATTTCCGTATTTTTGACGAGCGTAATCAATTAATCGATCACGGTGGATATCCGAAATATCAAGATCAATATCAGGGATTCCTTTTCTCCCAGGATTCATAAAACGCTCGAAAGGAAGGCTCATCTCAAGAGGATTAACCTTGGTAATAAAGTTGAGATAAGATACAAGACTCCCCGCAGCAGATCCTCGAGTATTGGTATAAATACCCATCTCTTTTCCTGCCCGAACAAGATCAGCCACAATGAGGAAATACGAAGAATATCCTTTTGAGGAAATAATGCCAAGCTCATACTCAATTCGCGAGAGGACTTCTTCGCTTTCTTCAAAACCGCGAAGGGCAATTCCTTCGTAGGTTTTCTCTCGTAATACCTCATCATAACTTTTTCCTTCTGGGATTGGAAAATTAGGAAAAAACCAACTATCAAGATCAATTTCAAGCTGACAACGGTCTGCAATTTTGACGGTGTTTTCGATAGCTTCTGGATAATCTTTGAACTTTTCTATCATTTCTTCTTGGTTAGGGAAGTGAAAATCTCCACGCATAAAACCGGTTCCAATTCGATTCCCGGTGGTTGAAATTCCAAGAAGGGTATCAAAGGCACTTCGGTCATCGGAGTCAAGATAGTGTGAATTGTGTGTTGCAACAAGAGGAGCCCCTGTTTCTTCAGAGAGCGTTGCAATATCTTTGTTAAGACCTTCAAGCCCTTCGATGTGGTTGTTAAACATTATCTCAAGAAAGTAATTTTCTTTTCCAAAAATTTCTTGATATTCGCGTACGAGCTCACGTGCTCTTTCGTGGTTTTTTGTGAGGATTGCTTGTCCAACTTCTCCAAAAATAGGTCCTGACAAACAAATAAGACCTTTTGCGTATTTTTTAAGGAGCTCCTTATCCATTCGAGGACGATAGTAAAAACCGCGAAGATGTGATTCCGAAACAAGCTTGAGGAGATTCTGATACCCTTCGTGATTATAAGCAAGAAGGGTAAAGGGGTAACGTTTGTTATCGATTCCGTGGTCTTTTTGCTCCATGCTCCGGAAGGCCATATAGGCGTCAACTCCGAGAATTGGTTTGATATTGTTTTTGAGACATTCCTTGTAGAACTCTATTGATCCATACATTGATCCATAATCGGTGAGTGCAAGGGCTCCCATTCCATATTCTTGTGCTCGTTTGACGAGGTCGGGGATCTTGGTTAATCCTTGAAGTAATGAATAGTGAGAGTGAGTATGAAGATGTACAAATCGTTCTGCCATAGTTCGTATATGGGATAGTATAACAAAAATATTTTTTAAATATATTTTTCTCTAAAATCCTTGTTTTTTGGTAGGATAGAGCTATGAAGTCTCAAGAGGGAATTATCGGCATTGACGAAGTTGGGAGAGGTCCGCTTGCGGGACCTCTGACGCTGTGCGCTTGTTTTATCCCCAAAGAGCACAAAAAGAAAGTACACAAAGAGCTTCTCGGGATCACGGATTCCAAAAAACTCTCCCCAAAAGAACGGGAAGAGTTTTTTGCCCATATTAAGGAACTTTCTGATAAAGGATATCTTTCTTATGCTCTTGCTCACATAAGCCCTCACAGCATTGATAACAAAGGACTTTCTAGATGTCTGCAACTGGGTATTGTGCGAGTATTAAAGCAATTTCCTCCACACAAGGGAATACGAGCCCTTCTTGACGGGTCTTTGTATGCTCCAAAAGAATATCAACAAGAAACCATCATCAAAGGAGATGAATCCGTGCTTGAAATTAGCATTGCTTCAGTTATCGCAAAGGTGGTTCGCGACAAGAAAATGACAAACTATTCAAAAAAATACCCAGAATATGCTTTTGATACAAACAAAGGCTATGGAACATTGAAACACAGACAAGCTCTCAAAAAATACGGAACAACAAAAATCCACAGACAGAGTTGGATAAAACATTGACAAATAGAGCACCATGTGCTATCTTTATTTTGAAAGGCACAGATAGTCTGTGCTAAAAAAATTTAAATTTTAAAAAAATGAGGAAAACATTTTTTGCCGCGGGGATATTTATTCTTGCAGGCTCAAAGGGAGAGGAACTTCTTTTAACAGTTAAACACCACAAAGGAGAGGTGTATAAGCTTCCAGGAGGAACTTCTGAGAAGCAAGGGGGCCGAGACTTCTATATCCCCGATTCCAAGAACTCAGTTCTTGAGAAAATCAGGGAAACTCTCTCAAAAGTTTTTGGAAGGAAAGTTATTGACCTCCACGAAAAGGAGGTGAATGAAATTCTCCTTAGCTTGACTACAACCAATGTAGGGCAATATGCCTTGCAAATGGTTGTTGAGTTAATTGAAGAAACTGGATTGATCCCTATCAAGTTCGAACTCTTTGAGCACAAGGTGGTGAGCCCCGAGCATGACCAGTACTTCTATGTAATAGAAGAGGTTATGACCTGGTCTTCTTTTGAAGGACACTTTGTCCCTATAAAAGAGGGAGATAATGTTGAATTTCTCCCTAAACGGGGAATAGATTTCCATTGTGTGGATTTCGACATTGAAGACACGGCCCTCCTTCCTCTGGGAGATTCTACGGCAAAGTATAACTTTGCACGTAGCCACATCTCTGTTGTTGACGGTTTCGTCATCAACCGGGAAAAGTCTCAGAAAACAAGCCAGGACGATTTGCTCGCGTCCTATGGCTATTGAAAGAGCAAACCTACATAGGCCCTTTTCGGAGGGCTTTTTTCTTGCCAAAAAAGGATTTATACGTATACTAGTCTACATTATGGTTATTCACATGAGACATACTCGAGCGCATACTGGGAACCGACGTTCTCATCATGCCCTCCGAGCAAATACAATTGTTACCGATAAGGAAACAGGAGCACAGCATTTGCGACACCGAGTAAGCCTTGAAACAGGAACTTACCGCGGAAAACAAATTATTGATGTTGCAAAAAAAGCGCTCAAGAAAGTTAAAAAAACAAGTTAATCATAAACTTGTTTTTTACATTGTGTTATACTATCAACTATGAATAGACAACTCTATCGAACGATTCTTTTACAAACACTCTACGAATGGGATGTTCATAATTATTCAAATACTTCGCTCAAGGATTATCTTGAATATATCGTGAATTCTTTTCAAAAAGTCACCATCGATGAAAAGGAACTCCATGAGCTTTTGGAAAACCTCGAGTCCATTGCATCAAGAAGAGTGATTCTTGATGAACTTATCGAAAAAGCTTCACCCGGTTGGACCATTGATAAAATTACTGTGGTTGATCGTAATATTCTTCGTCTAGGAATTTACGAGCTTCTTTTTGCTGATAATGAACTTATTCCTCCCAAGGTTGCTCTCAACGAATCTATTGAACTTGCCAAAAAATTCGGAGGAGCCAAGAGTAATAAATTCGTTAATGGTGTCATGGGTGCTATCTATAAAGAAATGGGTGAACCAGGGAAAGATCAAGAAACCAAGAAAAAGATTCCTGACGTTCCTTATGAAGAAATGCCTATTGATAATAAGGGAGCCGCTGTAGTATACGCTGTTGATGATCAAGGCGCTGTCCATCTTGGGATGGTGCATGATGTTTTTGGATATTGGACTCTTGCAAAGGGGACAATCGATGAGGGAGAAACGCTCGAAGAAGGAACCATTCGCGAGGTCAAAGAAGAAACCAATTGGGATATTGAGATCGTTCAAAAAATAGGAGAAAACGAATATATCGCCTATCACCCTGAACGAGGTCCTGTAAGAAAAAATGTCACTTATTTCCTTGGAAAAGCAGGCTTTACTCAACCAACGCTCGAAGAAGGAACTGGAGGACTTGATGATGTGCGCTGGTTTCCTTTGGAAGAAATTTCAGAACTCAGTATGTATGAAGATGTTTCTCAGATGATTATTCAGTCAATTGAAATTATCACCGCAAAAGAGGGACTTAACGAATAGATTTTATGGACTTACAAGCTTATTTAGATTTTGAAAAAAAAATACACCTTGAATTTTCTGATAAAGAATTATTGCGCCAAGCTTTTATTCACCGTTCCTATATCAACGAACATAAAGACACAGGGCTTGAGCACAACGAGCGCCTTGAATTCTTGGGAGATGCTGTGTTGGAACTCGTGGTGACGCACTTTCTCTATCTTCGGTATCCTGATGATCCTGAAGGACAGCTCACTGCTTATCGTTCGGCGCTGGTAAGAACGGAAAGTATTTCTGAGGTAGCACGAAAGCTTGGAATGAATGACGTCTTGATGCTTTCCAAAGGAGAAGCAAAAGACCAGGGAAAGGCACGAGACTATATTCTTGCGAATACTTTTGAATCTTTTTTGGGAGCCTTGTATCTTGATGTGGGTTATGACGCGGCAAAGCTTTTTATTGAAACACACCTTTTGAAAAATATTGATACCATTATCGATGAAGGGCTTTGGCGAGATGCAAAATCCTATGTCCAAGAAAAAGCCCAAGAGGTATATAATGAAACTCCTCACTATGAAACCCTCTCAGAAGAAGGCCCTGACCATAACAAAAAATTTGTTATTGCTATTTATTTTGGAGAGAAAAAAATAGCTGAAGGACAGGGAAACAGTAAACGAGAAGCTCAACAGAACGCAGCTCAAGCTGCTCTCGAAAAAGAACACTGGCTTGAATAAAAAACACTTATGAAAGTGTTTTTTATTTATCCACAGATTGTTTTTATTTTTCCTCAAAAAACTTGACTCGGGGGGGGGGCAGAATGATACAATAAAAAATATATGAAGAAAATTAATTTTATATTATTATCAATATTTTTTTTAAGTCTTGCATTCTTAGGGACAGATGCTTATGCAAATGAAATTGAATGGACAAGTATCGAAGCTCCTGCACAAAATGCTTGGCGTGCTGTAACCTATGGTGAAGGGAAATTTGTTGCAGTTTCTTCAAATGGGACAAATCGTATTATGATCTCAGAAGATGGTAAAAATTGGGAACTAGCCCCATTTACTTGGGGAGGGAGCCAATGGTTTACTGGAATTGCTTACGGAAACGGAGCTTTTGTTCTTGGAAATGCTTGGTCTGGTAATGTTTTTTATCGATCAACTGATGGGGGAGAAACTTGGACAGGAGTTCCTGGCGTTCCTTTGGGGAGTTTTTCTGGAATTCAAATAGGAGACCTCGCTTTTGTTGATGATGTTTTTGTTGCAGTTGATTATTCACGAAGCTATAGCGGGAAAGGTGCTTATAAACAAATATACATTTCAACTGATGGATTAAACTGGGTGGCGAAAGGAGAAGAGGCATCTAAATATTGGTCTGGTATTGCTTATGGAGATGGAAAAATCGTTGTTGTTGGGTCTAAAAATCAAGCAGCAACTGATGGAAAACACATCGCTGTATCCGAAGACAAAGGACAAACCTGGCAATACTTTACAGCACCAGTGGCTGGAGGTGGATCTTGGACCAGTGTTGCCTATGGAAATGGTAAATTCGTAGCCATCTCAGAAGATGATGGAGCTGCTCAAGATATTATTGTATCAAGCGATGGTAAGAATTGGACAGCTTATTCTTCTCCTGACACCAAGGCAATGTGGGAAGATATTGCTTTTGGAAATGGATACTTTGTGATGGTATCGTATGACTACGATAATAATTTGAGTGAACCAGGAAAGGCTGTTGCTATATCTAAGGATGGGATTAACTGGGAGACCGTTGATACCGACCCACAACACGGGTATATTTCTGTTGCTTATGCTGATAATAAATTTGTTGCAGTAGCTTTTGAATCTGATGACAATAACAGAATCCTTCTTGGAGAATTTCCTCCGCAAAAAGGTTCATCCTCAAACATCTTCGGAACTCGATTCTGTACTGCCGGAGTTACTACCTTCTGTAGACCTCAAAACGGATTTGTAAATAACAACCCATTGATCAGTATCTACACTGAACTCTTGGGACTCTACCAACAACTCCTTTCTGCAATGCAGGGGCAAGAGAACTAAATCTATATAGAGAACACAAAACACCGAGAGGTGTTTTTTGGTTTTATGAGTATAATGGGCACGATGGCAGTGATTCATTGGAATAAAAAATACGGAGAAACTCTTTTGATAACCCTTGAGAGATTCCGATCTACCCATCCTGAATTTCAAGATGCAAAGATTACCTACGCAGGACGACTCGATCCTCTTGCCGAAGGGTTGATGATCCTCCTTACAGATGAAGATGTCCACCACAAGGACCGCTATAACAAACTTTCCAAAACCTATGAAGTTGATTTTCTCTTTGGGGTTTCTTCTGATACTTATGATGCTCTTGGAATCCTCAAAGAGACAAAAGACCCAAAACCCTTTCCTCATAAAAAAGACTTGAGCTCTTTTGTTGGATCTCTTGCAGGGGTTCAGGAGCAGGAATATCCACCATACTCATCAAAAACAATCAAAGGAAAGTCTCTCTGGCAATATGCACGTGAAGATCAGCTTGATGGCATTATTTTTCCCAAAGAATCACGTGAAGTTTTTTCTGCTGAGCTTGTTTCTCACAGAGAGCTTAAGCGTGGGGAACTTATCTCAGAATATCTTTCGGTCATTGACTTTATTGAAGGAGATTTTCGACAAGAAGAAATTAAATCACACTGGGAAAGATATTTGGACGAGAGGCCTGATAACCGTTATACTGTCTTTACAGCACGATTTGGGGTATCTTCGGGAACCTACATTCGTTCTTTGGTACACTCTATTGGAGAACATTATGGATGTGGGGCACTGTCGTTGAGAATAAAAAGAACTCAGATTGCTGAGCATCAACTTTGATTTTTATGAAATTATTTTTACGCAATACAATAACACTAGCTATACTTCTTACCGTTGGGTTTTTGACCCCTTCTTTTTCTTCTGCTCAGATTTGGGGCGGAGGATCTGGAGAAGGAGGAACCCCAACAGGAGAAGCTCTTTCATCAATCCAAACAGGATTTCCTACCGTCAATAATGGTATCGTTGAGTTTAGAGCTCAATATACCGCAGAACCAATGGTGGAACCCTATACTGGAAATGTGATCACCTGGTTTCGTTTTGGTCCTGATCCATCAGCCCTTGCTTATAGTTCAGAACAAAAAAAGGGAAGCCTCGGTACGCATGTCGTAACTCAAGGAGCAACAAATTTTCCACAAAATACTGTTTTTTATGTAGAGGCGTATCTTGCTCTTGAAGGGCAAACTTATTCTGGAGGTGTTGTTGATTTTAATACAGGAGAAGCTATCCCCCCTGAAGGTTCAACCCAAGGAGGAAGTAACGGAGGAGATTTTTCTGCAGGCTATGGATCCGTTGACCTCACTCCTTCTGATACGATCAAAACAGGAAGCGCTCTTTTTTCAGGAACACAAACCGTCTCAGGAAAAAAACCGATTTTTTCTTTTAATATTTTTGATTTTTTCAAAAAATTTAGACTCCCAACAAAAGCCGAACGAAACAAAAAGAAAGCTGCTCAACAAGACCTTATGAGCCAAGAGGAAAAAGACGCTATCGTCAAAGGAAGAACCCATGATTCCGTTTCTGAATTTTCACAGAGCGCAAGCAATGATACTGAAGAGGGAGAAATTGTTCGTGTCGCTCCTTATACCCCAGGAGTGACAGCCTCAAACGAAGGAAGTCTCAGCACTGGAATTGGAGTAAATTATCTTTTCCTTATTATTGTTATTCTCATGCTCTTTGGGGCTGTCGTCTTGTTTTACCTCATTACACGAAAGAAAAACCAAATAAAAAGGAGAAATAACTATCCTCCTTATGAGCTACCTACGCCTTATGGTTTTCCTCCTTATGATGACCCCGAGCGTGGCCCAGAGCAAAGATTTTAAAAAAGCTTCAAAAGCTTTTTTGTTTTGCATTTTTATACCCCCTGTGATATATTATTCACGATTCCCCGGTAGCTCAGCGGTAGAGCAATCGGCTGTTAACCGATTGGCCGTAGGTTCGAATCCTACCCGGGGAGCCAAGTAGGTTTACTAGCTAAATCTAGTACCAAATTATATGGAGAAGCTATTGAAAAATATAGCTTTTTTCCGTTTAGAGTAGGGTTCTGAATTAAATAATTTAACAATGCTCGTTTTTCGTGTATTTCAGAACTTTCAAATATTGTTTTTACTCTTGTAGCGAGAGAAAGTACTTTAGATACAGTCAATAAATAGTCTTTATCTGCTTTTGTATATAAATCAATTTCTACTCCAAGCTTTAGCTGTTTGTGTTTAAGCTCTTGCAGTTTTTCTTCATATGATTCCTTAGTAATACTATTGTCTAAAAGAAGGTCTGTAAGTCTGCTAATTTTAGATTGTATTGTTTGATATTCTGTATTGATTCGTTTTAGCTGTTTTTTATGAAATTCAACCTCAGCTTCATTATTCTTTCTAAGCTCTTTTAGAAGATAGTCCTGTGTATCCTGTGTAATGCTCTCAAATCGCTCTAGAACGGCTAGAATCGGCTCTAGGAGGGTCTTTTCAGGTATATATTCTCTTTGGCAAATACCCTTAGAATTAGTACAAGAATAGTAAATATATTGCTTTCCGCTCTTCTTAGTCTTTATCTCAGGAGTAACAGAACATCCACATTTTTGGCAGGTCAAAAGCCCTTTAAATATAAAGTTATTTGAATCAACCTTTGAGGGTTTTCTCGCTCTATCTAGTCGTACTTCTTTACACTTAAAAAATAATTCCTTTGATACAAGCTTTTCATATTTGTGCGGATAGTAATAATTATATTTCTTGGAATACGCCATTCCATAATAAAAAGTATCATTCAAGATTAAGTCAATATTACTCTTAGAAAGCTTATTTCCATTTAAGCTTTTTAATCCAAGTTTATTCATCTCTTTTAGGATACTCGCAATAGAGTGATTGCCTGTCGCATACATTTCAAAAATTCTATGTACCAAATCAGCCCGCTCTTCATCTAAAGCAATATCTCTATTTCCATTTTCATCTGTAGTATTCTTGTATCCGATTCTCACTCTTCCAGTCCATTTACCTTCAGCTCTCATCTTTTCAAAAGCTCTTTTAACATTGTCTGAAATTGCGTCTGAGTAATACTTCGCTAGTCCTAGACTCATTCCAAATTGAAACTTCGCAACAGCAGACATATTTGAATTAATAACTTGTCCGTCTGATACAAAGTGTAATTCAATCTCGTCATTTACAGCTTTTTCATAAAGCACTGAAACTCTTTTATCAAAAACATTACGAGAAAGTCTATCAACCTTATCAAAACAAACTGCTACTTTTTCTTTATTAGTTTTTAGAAAATCTAGTATTTTATCAAACTCATCTCTTTTTGTTTTATATGCAGATTCGTCAAAAGAAAAGGTATCAATAACCTCAAATTTCTGTTGCTCACAATATCTTTCTATGCGAGTTATCTGAGCTGGCAATGAGTTTCCAGCTTCTTTTTGTTCTTCTGTTGATACTCTAGCTAAGATTATTGCTTTCATATTTTTATAGAAATATGGATAATGTACCTTTTAGCCATTTAATTGCTCGTTCCAAAATTCCAATATCATCTTCCATCATACCCATACCATTGTTACACATTCTGCAAAGCCACCCCCTTATTTCACCAGTCTTGTGGTCGTGCTCTAATACAACATCATTTTTGAATTGGCGAATAAAAGTTTTCTTACAGACAGGACAAGTAAACGATTCTCCTATCGGGGTAGGCGGATTATTTTTTTCATATTCAGTACGAGCTTTCTGGTTTATTGGTTTTTTCCAACTTCTGCATTCTTTACATTCACCCCGCCTAGAAACTTTTCCAGCTATACTCTTTTGATTTTTTTCAAATTCAAAAATACTTTTCTGCTTTTGACACCTACGGCATATTTTAGTTTCATTAAAACAAGATTCGCAAAATTCACCCTTTAATGCTTCATTTTTATTACACTCTGTACAAATCATATATTTTTAATTCTTTTATTTATAATTTCTATATATTCACTAAATAACTCACTTCCAATATATTTTCTTTTATTTATGATTGCCATCTTTGCTGTTGTTCCACTTCCCATAAATGGGTCATAAACGATATCTCCTTTATTGCTCCAGGAAATAATATGGTCTTCTGCTAGTTTCTCTGGAAATATGGCTGGATGTTCATACGCAATATTATCACTTGCAGAATGTCCTCTGCCTATTAGATATTCCCAGACGTTAGTTCTTCTGCCGTATTGTGAATAACCCTTCCTTTTTTGTTTAATCAGAGTACCATCCTTAAGTCTCTTGGTTCCATTATCTCCATCCCTAGCACTTTTGTTTTCTCTGTCCTTAATTAAGTTAATACTTTTCGGGGTTCCTTTACTAAGAACAAACATATACTCAAAAGTTTGCCAATATGTTTTATTATTACCAACTGCACCCCTGGGAGTCTTTTGGTAAATCATTGTATCGAACAATTTAAAACCAACTTCTTTGAAGTAGAGTGCTTGTTTAAAAGATGTTCCCGTCTCATTTCCTTTTATGGTTTGGTCTCCAACAACCCAAACAACAATACCACCGTCTTTAGTTACTCGGTGTAATTCTTTTGCAATTAACATAAACTCCTTAAAAGGAAAAGGGTTTCCACCATAATCCCGCAAATTATCATAAGGAGGAGAGGTGACAGTTAAGTCTACAAAATTATCTGGCATTTTTGCCATAGTTTCCAAACAACTTTCATTGTATACAACGTTAGTCTTTATTTTAGTTTTTTTTGTCTTACTCATATTGATTATTTGGTTTTTGTATTTTTAAGAAAATTCAAAAATTCTTTTTGTTCAATTCTAAATTCCTTACCAATCTTATGTGCTTTCAATCTGCCAGCTTTGATATAACGATAAATCGTCATTATGTTTACATCTAGCTTTTCAGCTAAATCTTCCGATTTGTAAAATTCTTTCTCTTGTTTGTTGCTCATATTATTTCAATTCTTTGCGGTTACTTTTAGTAATAACTTTTTTACCAGTCTCAGCTTCAATCTTCTTTCGTGTATTACCAGCAATTTGTCCTCCTTTCTTTACATCCTGCTTTATCTCATTCATTCCTTTTGAGTCTTTGCTCTTTGTAATTTCTGTTGAAGTCGCTTCAGCGAGCATTGTTAAAATAAGCTCAACATCTCCCATATGGTCTCGTAAATTGTCTCCTTTCTTTTTATCCAAACCTTTTATCTTCATTAAAGATTTATGGTCTTGTTCAAAAGTACCTTTGTAAATTTCGTTTGTCAGGATTCCGTATTCAATACCTTTTATATCTCTTTCTTTCCATTCGTCTGTTAAAGTATTTCTAACAGCAATACCTCGCATTCGTTTATCAATCCAGTCTTTTTCATATCCTTTCTTTTCGTAAATTTCTTTTGCTCTGTTCACTGCCAATTCAGGATTCGCTATTTCATCAATTCGCTCTTTACCAACTTTTGCGAGCCAGCGTTTAAATGGTTCTGCTTTTGGAGAGGGAATTGATTGAATAATACGGAAAATACCTTCCAAGTCAGCACAATTCATCTTTTGTTTACCTCCTTTTGTATCTATGGAAAGGAGGGTGGCAATTTGCCCCCACCCTTCAGAAAGCTCCTTATCACGCCTTCTCATATCCTTGATATACCCTTCAGGTTGTACAGAATCAGTAAGAATTTTTACAACATCAATAATTGCAAAATGCCACTTTTCTTTGTGCCATACTTTTCTGACTTCTTGTTGTTCAAAGAGGGTAATGTCTTGTTTATTTTTAATTTCTTTAGTCATAATTGTTTATATTATACTTGACAATAGTTTACATTGCAAATCTATGCTTTTGATAACTTTTTTGTCTTGTATGGCTTATAATTTTTAATCTGTTTTGAAACTTCCTGATACCAATCTAGCTCGCTTAATGATTCCAAATCTTTTGAAATAGTCTTCAAATTTTTAACTATTGAATACCAAGCTCTATCAGTAATTCGTGCAGTAAGTATTGTCCTTAATTCTCTTAATCCGCCTTTATTATCTTTTGCAAAAGATACTAATCCTAGAAGTGATAGTAATGTTTGCGGTCGTGATTTTGGTCGTGCAATACTAATCTTTTTTAGTAATGATTCTGTGTTTTCAGAATAAGTAAATAAAACATATTTGTTTTTATCTATTTTTTCATTCCAATACTCAGTCATCACTTTTAAAGCTTTATCTAGTGAAAAAGCTTCTTGAAATGTAGGGTTCGTTTTGAATCCATATTGCTTGAATAGAGTATTCAACTTTCTCTTTTGTGAAAGTCTTACTTCAAAGCGTAGTATTTCTTCATCTTTTAAAGAGCTAAATAAACTCCTTTGATACGGATTCTGTTCTCTGTCTATCGCTCGTTTTTCATCTTTTTGTAAGTCAGATATTTTGTCATAAAAGACAAATGAGTTAGAAATTGAATATCCTTGTAAACTTTCTCCACTATTCATAAACCTTGTCTTTGTTAAATCATTCAGTTTATTAAGATTTATTTTCTGCAATTCTGAAATAATATGTTTTGCTGTATATCCACTTGTTAGCACTATGTTTTTTGAATAATGAACTGCAGATACATCTGCGTTGATAAGGTCTTTTTCAAATATTAAGACGCTCATATCTTTCAGTCTTTCGTGAAGTGTTTTAATTACTTCTTTAAAATCTTTCTCTTCTAGCTCATCAAGATTGTTTAAGTATAGAAGCTTGGGAATTGAAAACTCTATCTTTACGATTGATTCACTTCCTGCTCTTTGTACTCCTGTCAAACGAGGGTAGTATCTATCACTTTCTTTTTGTCTTTTGGTGGGGTTCCTTGCAAACTTGGAATAAAAGTCCTTTTTCGCAATTAAATCCCAGCGTTCTCCTGAAAGCATTCTTACCTTGCTTCTAGTAATGTTGATAATAATTGTATCTATCATATTTCTTGTTCTTTTTTAGGTTGATAATCTTCTTTGTATAAATCAGGATTGATTCGCATATCAATTTTCAAGAGCAAATCAAAAAAACCAACAAGATTTTGCTTTGATTCAAAATCAAGGTTTTCTAGATTATTTTCTTGTTTGATATTTTCCTGCATAAATAAAATCCCGAAGGATTAACTTCAGGATATAAAATGCTTTATTTTGTTTTACTTATAGTGTTTTATAGTGTAACTATCTTGTATTTATTTCTTATCTTTATTGAGCGAAAATTAATCACAAAAAGGTCATCAATTCCTTTATTTATAAGTCTTTTGTTGAATTGCATTAAGGCATCATAAATATTTTTGTCAGTCCTTTTTTTGCCGTCATTTAACTCAGAATCATCTCTAATTTCATCATAAAAACATTCTTCATAAGTATCCTTTCTTTCAAATAGATACTTAATTGCATAATAAATATCTTTACCTTTTGTTATTTTTATTTCATTCCCATTACATAAAATCTTTGAAACCTCAGTATCAAAATAAACCGTATCATTTTGTACTGTAGGTTCTTTACTATTTTCTTCTTCAATAGGCATTGAATTTAAAGTAACTTCAAACAAAAAACCTCTGTCGTATAAATCAAACATCTCCTTAGTACCATATGAATAATCATTAATATTTAAATACATTTCTTTTTCAAGAGTTATCATTGTATGTACGAAGAGAAAAGAATCTCTTTCTTTGTTTTCTTCAACTGGTTTTATTTTTACCGTACCGATTTTTTCATCGCCAATATACTCAGGTTCTATGTATGGATTTGTAATTTCTAAGTCTTTTCTTTGGTATTCGTTATAAACAGCTTCAATATGCTTTATTAAAATATCTCTTTGTCTTTTGTATCCATAAAAGCTTTTATTTATATCTTCCGCATAACCCGAAGAAAAGAAACTTCTAGTAAGCCCTGTTCTGCTTAATCCTTTTAATTTGTCATTTTTATAGAGATTGAGATAGTCATTTAAATATTCTTCTAGTTTTTGAGTATCTTTTAAAACCAATTGAATCTCAACATTTTCAAAAATTAAACGAGATAGCTTTTTTTGATTATCTTCATAAAAAATTCCTTGCTCGCTGTCTACTACCAGTTTTTTATTTGATTGATACCAGATATTTAAAAATTCTTCTATATCTTCTGTTTTCCATAATCCGCCGTCATAATTAGTAACAAGCTTATTTATTAACTCAATAAATCTTTCATCAGCTTTTTTATTTAAAATACATTCTCTATAACATTCAACGGGAGGGTTTGCTAACTTAGTAAACTGCACACTTGTATTAATATCTTTTAAGTCTAGTTTTCCTGCAATTACCTCTTCAAGAAAGTCTTTCTGTTCTTTATTCAGTATAGTATCTTTTCTGCGTTCAGATTCAGAAAGATTCAAATAATCGTACATTTCTTTATGAAAATCATCAGTTAAAAATCCACCTTCTACTAGAGAATAGTCAGCGTTGCAATATATTGAAAAACCTTTCTCATCTAAATTTTTTCCCAGATTTAACAAGTGATTTAAAACAACTACAGATTGCCCTCTGTAATTCATTCTTTCCCATAAATCCTCAGGGGTAGTATCTGGCTTGATAAGTACTTGCTTAGGGTTAGGTACAAACACACCGCTATATGTAGATATACGCTTATTCTTTAATAAATAGAAAAGCATAAAAAGCTCCTTTTCATCTAGGTAATTTTTTGAATTGTTTTCAATATCAAAATGTAAACCGCTCATTCTTACACTTTACAATAGTTTACAAGTATTTTCAATAAGTATAAAATAAGAAAAGGCTCATAGAGAGCCACTTCGGAAGGTAAGTATTGTTTCAATCTGCGACAGATGACAACTAGCTGTCAAAGGTCGATGACAGTATTTATTAAAAACTTTAATCTTAAAGCTTTCTATGGCGAAAACAGAGAAAGGCAAAAAGATTGTTGAAGTTCGTAAACATTACCGTACGCTGAAAAACGGCAAGAAGGTACTCGTCAAAGAACATCGAAAATCAACGCCTAATTAATTTTCAGCCACCTTCAGGGGTGGCTCCCTGCGAGCCTGCTATTTAAGTATAACTAATTTCAAAGAAACTTAGAATACCGCTAAATTCTAATTCTTGTTCTATCTTATTCCAATTAAGGGTTCTGAATGCGTCCAACAAGGGGAGCATATGATCTTAAACACCCAATACGAAGTATTGGGTGTTTTAGGCTGTTATCCTATTTTGTGTTTGAGGTATAGTTTTTTGAATTGTTCTTCGTTAATCATGTGTGATTGGTTTTCTTCTTCCCATGTTCCGTCAGGCTTTTGTGTCTGAAAGGAAAAATGAGTTGAAAAATCATTGTCAGGGTCTTTGTAGATCGTTGATAATTTAAAAAGAGGATATTCCTCAACAGGGCCATCCCATCGAAATAAATCACCAACACTTACTCTGACAATCTCATCTCCATCTTCGAGAGCAATGGTTTCTGGATAAAGATCTTCTTGTTGTGGTGCCGCTGTTTCTTTCTTAAATTTATCTGGGTTAAACATGTTTTCCATATTTTTATTATATCGGTATCGAGAGCTCAAAGCAATTTTATATGATGCTCATCATCAAAAAACCTCATACCAAAGGTTTTTTCTTTGTGCTATACTCAGGGTACTTTCATCGAGAGTGTAGCGAGAGATGTAACTCTATGACCTACCAGCAACCTACAAGAAATCGCAAGGTGCTCCATTTACAGCTGATGACCCTATAACTCAGAGTAATCGATGAAAGTATATTATTCAGTTAGTATACTTTTATTTTATGGAATTAAACAAAGATATCCTTAACAACAAAACGCTTTTTTTCAGCAGAAAACAATGCGGTATGATCACAAATATTCAATGGCGTGTTACTGATGTTCACGATAATCATTTAGACGTTCAAATAAGTTCAAAGCGAACAGATATTAATCGTGAACAAATAGAACGTAATATTTTACAATCTATACGATACCGATTGCCAGAGGTAACGGTTACTTTCCTTTGGGACGAGTGGAAGCGAGAACACGGTCGTGGTGTTTTGGTTTCAACACAAGGGAAAACAAAAGAACAAGTGAAAAAAGAACTCAGCACCAAGCTCCACGCATAATATGAATAACAATATAATCAAAGCTTCTTTCACGGCAGAATACGTATCACCAAAACATCCTGATAAAATGTGCGACCGCATATCAGATGCAATATTAGAGCTCTTTCTCTCCCAAGACCCACACAGTCGCGTTGCTGTTGAAACGCTCGGCGGTCACGGAAGAGTTTTTATTGTTGGTGAAGTTACAAGCACGGGGAACATTACTCAATCAGAATATGAACAGATTGTCGCTGATGTTACGGGTGTTAATACTTTTAAGGTAACTGTTCACATTGCTCAACAGTCTCCTGAAATAGCTTTTGGAGTTGATCAGGGAGGTGCAGGAGACCAAGGGGTTGTCATTGGCTATGCCTGTAACCACAACGAAGAAATGATTCCTCAAGAATTATATCTTGCAAAGTCCTTATGTAACTATCTATACGAAAGACATCCCGCTGATGGGAAAACTCAAATTACTATTAACGATAAACACGAGATTACGCACATTGTCGCGAGTTTTCAAGGAACGACGACACAAGAGCTCGAGGCTGATGTTATTGATTGGTGTCAGGGCAAGAAAGTGTTTTCTGGTGATACCAAACTCTTTATCAATCCTGCTGGCGAATGGCACATTGGTGGCTTTGAAGCAGATACAGGATTAACAGGGAGAAAGATTGTCCTTGATCAGTATGGACCACGAGTTCCTGTTGGCGGCGGTGCCTTTTCGGGAAAAGATTGGACCAAAGTTGATCGTAGCGGAGCGCAATATGCACAATATATTGCACAGCAGTTATTACAAAAATATAAAGCACAAGAAGTTCGCGTAGAACTCGCGTATGTAATCGGTGTAGCAGAAGCCGTTCATAAAATTGCTTATAGAGATTCCGTGCCATATTCTATCGATGAATATGATTGCAGTATAGAAGGGATCAAGAACTTTATACAAAGGAATGTTGAACTCTTTACCAGAGCTGCTCTTGACAACAGCTGTGGTGAATAACTAGGAAAGACACTGGGAGGTGTTTTTTGGTTTTTAATTTAAAGCTAAGGTTGCTATACTAAAAGGGTATGAAAAAAGCTTTTTATGTGTTTGTGTTTTTGATTTTTGTTTTTATGATTGCTTTTGTTGTTGTGAGAAATTCTGAGATAAAAGAACAGAATCTGTCCAACAATGAGGTGATACAAGAGAATCAAGAAGAAGGGGGAGAAGAGCAGGCGAAATTTGCTCTCCTTGATGGGAGACAGTGTTTCTCGTATGCTCACGAGGTAAGTCCTGAAGAGCCTTATACCGTGAATGAGTTTCTGGATATTACGATTACTGGGAACGAAGTTAAAGGAACAAAATCAGGAACGCAGAGTGGCCCTGATATGACAAATGGATACCAAGGAAATATCTCGGGAACTGTACAGGGAGAGAATATTAATGCCATTTATTCATATATAATTGAAGGATCAGAGGGAAAAGAAGCTGAAATCTATCGAACAAGTCTTACTGGGCTTGAAAAACTCCGTTATCCCCTGATTGAAAGTGGGGATGAGCTTGTCCCTGATACGAGCAAAGAATTCTCTATCATGAGTTATGCACGAGTACCTTGTGAGGCTTCAAATTAAAGGGTTTTGGTTCTGTGAGAAAGCTGGATTTCCTGGCTTTTTATTTTAAGCTATCAGAAGGGAGATAGTTGACTTTATTGGTATTTATTGCTATACTTAATAATGAAAATATCACATGGGGTGATATTAAAAAATTAAAAATTTAAGAAATGAAAAAAATTATTACGGTACAAGAGTACAGAGAGAACTTTGGATTCCGACTCCAAAAGGTTCATACCATCTTTGAGTCAGGGTTGACTCATTTGTCTGGAGAGGATTGGTTTAATTCACCGGTTGCTCGTGACCGCGGGCTGGAAAACCTGATTTTCTTTCCTGAAAAAAAACAGGGGGATGATGAGGCTCTCGAGGTCGTGTACCTTGTTGAGCAGTTGGATAATAATTTTGTCCACTGTACCCTCGTTGAAAGCGATAATGGATGGAGAGAAGCTATCGGTTCGGGAAAAAGAATTATCAAGGTACACCAGATGTACCGGAAGTTCTGGGAGGATCACGTTTCCCTGAATTTTCAATGATAATTTTACAATCGAAGAAAAAAATAAACCGCGGAAAGCAAGTTTCTGCGGTTTTTTAATTCCTCAACAAAAAATTTTTTAGGAGTATAGTAAGAATATGGAATCTAAAGAAAAAAATATCCTTCGCCTCCATGAGGTACGGCAAGAAGAAGGAAACGTAAAAACATTTATTTTTGAGCATGATGGGCTTGAGTGGAAGCCTGGACAATACCAAGGTTACTCTCTTCCTATCAGTGATGTTCCTGAGGAACGAGAACGTTGGTTTACGATAGCTTCAGCTCCTCGAGAGCGCTTTATTCATATTTCAACACGTGTTTCTGAGAGTGCTTTTAAACAGGCACTTGACCATCTTAAGGTGGGAGACACGATTGAGAGCTATGAACTTGGTGGAGATTTTCTCTGGGAAGAATCTGATAAAGAAGCTGTCTTTATTGCTGGAGGAATTGGGATTACTCCTTTTCGCAGTATGATTGTTGAGCGAGACCTTGCGGGGCTTTCAATTCCCGCAACGCTAATTTATTTTAATCGAACGAACGAAATTCCTTTTCATAATGAATTCAAAGCAATTCAAGAGCGTCATCCTGAATTTGTTCTCAAAGAAATTGTTGGAGAGCAGATTAGTGCCGAGAGAATTTTTGAACTTGCTCCTGATGGGGAAGGTAAAACTTTCTTCCTTTCAGGACCTGAAGGAATGGTTGAGGCTGTTGGAAATGATCTTGAGAGTCGAGGTGTTCATGTAAAACGAGATTGGTTTCCTGGGTACGACGAACATAATTTTTAGAAAAAACTACCTTGCTTGAGGTAGTTTTTTGTTATTTGTTTGTGAGTGATTCGAGGATTTCTTTGAGGACAACAGCGTTGTTATGTTCGGTATCTTTGGCGGCATAAATGAGGGTAAGTTTGGGATGATCAGTGAGGAGTTTGAGAAAGATATCGTGTTTATCCTTGAGTTCCTGTTTGTAACGTTTTTTGAATTCGGTCCACTTGAGAGGATCGTGATTAAACCAGGTTCGTAACTCTGTAGAAGGAGAGAGTTCTTTCTCCCAATCGGTGAGTTTGAGCCCTTCTTTGCTTACTCCTCGTGGCCATAAACGGTCAATGAGAATACGAGAGCCATCCTGAGAAGAAATAGTATCATAGGCTCGTTTGATAGATATTGTTCGTGCTTTCATAGCTTTAGTATACTCTTTTGAAAGAAAATGTTTATGCAGTATAATAAAATCATTATTCATTAAAAGATATTTTATTTATAGAAATTATGATGCTATTTTCGTTTTTGATTGTAATACTTTTTGTTATCGTGGTTGCGTTCGTGTACTTTATACCGACAATGATTGCTTTTCATAAGAAAAGAAAGAACAAAGAAGTAATTTTCCTTGCAAATGCTCTTGTGGGATGGACGGCTGTTGGTTGGGTTCTTGTTTTCTTGTGGTCTCTTTTTGACGGGGAGAAAATCCTAGCTCCAAGCAACAACGCTGCAGAGCTTGAAAAATTCTTTGAACTAAAAGAGAGGGGGGTTATCACTGAAGAAGAGTTTGAAACAAAGAAAAAAGAGCTTCTTTCATAAGAAGGAAATATAAACCCGAAAGGGTTTTTATTTTTTGACATTTTTGATAATAGGCTTATAATTAATCTCAAAATTGCATTTAAAATGAAAAATATTTGTTTGTTTCTGTTTTCTTTGTTGTTCTTTTTTTCTTGTGAAAAAAAGAAACAAATTACCTGGATCGATCCTGGTGATTTGCCAGCAGAACCTGAGTTGGTGGTAACTCCTGATGACTACGAGCGCGTTGCAGCGTATATCGAGAGCCAAGGGCAGGTGTCGGTGGAACGAGGGGTTCCTTCGGATCATGAGTATGTCTTTACTCACAGTCGAACTGGATCAAAATATCAGTTCCAAACCCTAAGAAGAGACAGTATCAAAGGAAACCCCCGCAAAGATGGAGAAATAACTCAAATTAATGTTCTTTGTAAATATGGGGGCGTTGATAACTTACTATTCTCCTATATCGTCTACCCGGATTCAGTCAGCTACGAAACTGGCAAAACCCGAGCAGAACTCATGGGGCTCAGCCGTGGCTGGAGCTATTTGATCGACCGTTCAGAGCAAATGGAACGCCAGTCCTTCTATCGAACAATGCCCGAACGCTCAGGTGACAAAGCCGATAGTGGGAAAAAAGAAAAAAAACTCAAAGAAGAAAAACAGGAATGAGAAGGATGGCCCTTCTCAAGAGCCATCCCATGAGGATGGCTTTTTTATAGACTTTTTTTGTTCTCTCATTAGAATGTGAACTATGAGCAATCAAGAGCAATGGGATGATGAATATAAAAATCCTAGGTTTATAAGCCTCTCACACAAACCACAAAAAGATTTTTTTCGTTTTGTTAAATGGCTTAAAAAAAATAAAAATATTGATTTTACGCAGAAGCTTTCTGTTCTTGACCTTGGAGCAGGAGTTGGAAGAAATAGTTTTTATATGGCAGATAACTATGATGCCAAGGTCTATGCCTATGACTTTTCAGAAGAGGCTTTGGAACAAGCACGTATGATCCACGCGCACCCTCAGATTTCTTTTGTTCTCCATAATATTGCTGAACCCTATGACCTTCCTGATAATTCTGTCGATATTATTCTTGACGTTACGAGTTCAAATGCTTTGAATGAAAAGGAACGTACGGTGTACCTTGCTGAATGTCAGCGGGTTCTAAAAAAGGATGGGTATTTGTACGTTCGAACACTTGCCAAAGAGGGGGATGTGAATGCACAAAAGATGATACAAGAATTTCCTGGGGGAGAAAAAGATACGTATATTCATCCTGTTAGAAAAATTCGAGAACGAGTTTTTTCTGGTCCTGATTTTAAAAAACTCTATGGAAACTATTTTAAGGTCATTCGTATGGAACGAAAGACAGGCTACCAGCGCTGGGGAAAACAAAACTACAAGAGAAATTATTGGAACGTCTATCTCAAGAGCAACAAAGGAGAAGAAGTGATTTAAAAAACTACCAGTGTATGGGAGTTTTTTTGTTTTGCTTGAGATGGTTGTTTGTTTTTGAAAAATAGTGTTGATTGAAAAAACCTCGATAAGCAGACAAGGGCGATGGGTGTGACCCTTCGAGGACGCAGTGCTTGGTTGTATCAATGAGTTTTTTCTTGTTTCGTGCAGAGTTTCCCCAGAGAATAAAGACACAGTGGTCTTTTTTGTTTGAAAGGGTTTTGATAACGGTATCGGTAAAATCCTCCCAACCCTGCCCTGCATGGCTTTGTGGTTTGTGCTCTTCGGTTGTGAGAACACTGTTGAGGAGGAGCACTCCTTGTTCTGCCCAAGAACTAAGGTCTCCATCAGTTCGTTCTCTTTGTTCTCCGAGATCGTTTTTGAGTTCCTTAAAAATATTTTTGAGAGAAGGAGGAAGGGAGATCCCGTTGGGGACTGAGAAGGCAAGTCCGTGAGCTTGTCCCTTGTTAGGATAGGGGTCTTGCCCGAGGATAATGACTTTGGTTTCTTTGAAAGAGCTTTTTTTGAGTGCTTGGAAGATGTTCTTTTCTTCGGGAAAAATGACTTTTTCTTGGTATTCTCGTGTGACAAAATCACGCAATTTTTGCCACATATTGCTTTTAAAATAGCTCTCGAGCTCAATATCCCAATCATTTCCTATGGTATAGTTCATTACTTTTTAAGTGTAGCATACTTCTTCTCGGCCTTTAAAATAAAGATTTTTTTGGTATAATAGGGCTATCTATGGCAGAAAAAAATAAAAAAGCTTATACCGCAAGTGATATTTCCGTTCTTGAAGGGCTCGAACCAGTTCGGAAAAGACCTGGAATGTACATTGGATCAACGGGTCCTGATGGACTCCACCATCTTATTAAGGAGATTTTTGACAACTCAAGAGATGAGGCGATGGCGGGTTATTGTAACCATATTGAAATCGTTCTTCTCCCTGATAATTATGTTCGGGTTGTTGATAATGGACGAGGAATTCCTGTTGATACTCACCCAAAAACAGGAAAATCAGCACTTGAGGTTATTATGACAACCTTGCATGCTGGAGGTAAGTTTAATAATGATAACTATAAATTTTCTGGAGGGCTTCACGGGGTGGGAGCTTCGGTGGTGAACGCTCTTTCAACACATACTCGTGTTGACGTATACAAGGATGGAAATCGTTATTTCCAAGAATATCACCAAGGAAAAATCGCTGCTCCTGTTAAAAAAATTGGAAAAACCGACCACAATGGAACTATTGTTCTCTTTCAGCCTGATAGCGAGATTTTCCATGAAATTGAATTTAATTGGGAGAAGATTATCAAGCACTATCAACAACAAGCTTACCTTGTTAAGAATTTGAGAATAAGCATTCTTGATGCTCGAAACTATGAAGGTGCTCTTGATACTCTTGATGCTATTTATCTTGAAGATCTTCAGCTTGAGGTTCCTTCAATGACCTATTATTTTGAAGGAGGAGTTGTTTCAATGATTCGCTATTTTAATACTCATCAAAAACCTGTTCATAAAAATATTTTTCATGTTGAAAAAGAAAGTGAAGAAGGAATTCAAGTTGAGGTTGCCTTGCAATATGTTAATGACATTACCCCTCGTGTTGTTGCTTTTGCCAATAACATTCCAACACCAGGAGGAGGGATGCATATCACAGGATTTAAGACAGCCTTAACGAGACTCCTCAATAACTACAACAAGAAAAATAAAATCCTTCCAGAAAAAGAAGGGGCCCTTCAGGGAGAAGATGTTCTCGAAGGAATTTCTGTGGTGGTCTCAGTCAAAATGAAGGAGATTCAGTTCGAGGGACAGACCAAAGACAAGCTTGGTTCTCCTGAAGCACGTGGAGCCGTTGAGTCGTTGTTTGGGGATGCTTTTGGAGATTTTCTTGAAGAGAATCCTGATGATGCAAAAAATATTTTAAAGAAAGCTATTCTTGCACTCAAGGCTCGTAAGGCAGCAAAAGCAGCAAAGGATTCTATTTTGCGAAAAGGAGCTCTCGAAGGATTGACCCTTCCAGGAAAACTCACCGACTGCCAAACCAAAAATGCTGATGAGGCAGAGATCTTTATTGTTGAGGGAGATTCTGCGGGAGGAACAGCAAAACAAGGACGAGACCGAAGGACTCAGGCGATACTTCCTTTGAGAGGAAAACCTCTCAACGTTGAGCGAGTTCGTTTGGACAAGATGCTTGCTAATAATGAAATCAAATCAATGATCGTTGCCTTTGGGACTTCTATTGGAGAAACCTTTGATATTGAGAAGGCTCGATATCACAAAATCGTTATCGCAACCGACGCGGATGTTGATGGATCTCATATTCGAACTTTATTAATGACTTTTTTCTTCCGTCATTTCCGAGAGTTTATTGAGGCAGGATATATTTATGTTGCGCAACCCCCACTCTACAAAATCAAAAAGGGAAAATCAGTTTCGTATGCCTTTTCTGATGAAGAGCGAGATGATATTCTCAGAGAGTTAGGAGCAACGATTGCTGATACTGATATGGGAGAAAGTGATACGGGTGAGGAAGAAGAAGAGAATGTGGTGCAAAAAGTAAGCAGCAAGATCCACGTTCAACGATATAAAGGGTTGGGAGAGATGAACGCTGATGAGCTCTGGGAGACGACGATGAATCCAGAAACTCGAATTCTCAAACAGGTGACCATCGATGATGCGGTTGAAGCTGATCTTATCTTTGATACTTTGATGGGAGCAGATGTAGAACCTCGAAAACTCTTTATTCAGAATAACGCAAAGCTTGTTCGTATTGATATCTAGTTTATAAAAACACTTTTTTATAAAGGTGTTTTTTATATTGCTGTAAAAAACTTGACTCGGGGGGGGGCAGAAGATATAATAGAGGGGTATGAAAAAGTATACATATATATTACTCGCTTCAGCTTTGCTTTTCGGAGGAGCTGGGACATTATTCGCACAGGAGATTGAATGGAAGATTCATCCAACACCTTCTAATTATCTTGTATCTTCTGTTATTCATGAAGATAACCTTTTTGTTGCTGTTGGAGGAGTAAAGGGTGAAGATTTGACAGACTTTACTCCGCTTATTCTTACTTCCGAAGATGGAATTAAATGGACTGAGCAAGATCTCGACGGTCTTGGGGTTATTAATTCTGTCGCTTATGGAAATGACACCTTTGTGGCTGGTGGTAGTATACACTCACTCTTGGGACCCTTGGGAGCGGTGTCACCTCGCGTTTTCATTTCACCTGACGGAAAGCAATGGAACGAAGTAGAAGACCTTGGTCTTGATGAGGAATCGGTTCTTTCTATTGCATATGGTAAGGATCTCTTTGTTCTTACAACAAATTCACCGGTAATAGCACCAAAGATATACACTTCAAGTGACGGAATCACATGGACTGAACAAACCCCTTCGTCCGCTCCCGCCTCTGCAGCTTTTGTTTTTTATGGTAATGAGTTGTTTGTTATTATATCTAATGATTTAGTTCTTACTTCAAGTGACGGAATTGAGTGGGACGATAGGACATCTTCTTTTCCAGAAGGAGAAGTGACGTCTTTTAACTCTACAAATAATCTCTTTATACTCAGTGTAATGGATGAAGATGAAACTGCTCATCTATTCATCTCGTCAGATGGAATCACATGGAATGAGCATAGTTCTCCTTTTGGAGACGGAGAACTTGGTTTACACAAGAATGTAACATATACCAACAATCTCTATGTAACAGGAGGGTCTATTTTTGACGTGGAAGAGGCGACTAGTACAAATTATCTTTTTAGTTCAAATAATTTAGAGAGTTGGGAACGAGAAGAATTTCCTTTTTTAGATTTTATTCCGATATTTATGTTTTATGAAGATGATCAGTATGTTGTTATAGGGGGGCCACTTTATAACGATGGCTCAAGCTCTGTTTTCTTGACTGGAACATTACAAAAGGATAATGGAAATTTGTTTCCTCGCTCTTCAAGCATCTTCGGAACTCGTTTCTGCTCTGAAACCGTTACGACTTTCTGTAGACCTCAAAATGGATTTACTAACAATAATCCTCTGATCAGTATCTATACTGAACTCTTGGGACTCTATCAACAACTCCTTTCTGCAATGCAAAGTGAAAACAGCTTATAAGAGCTGTTTTTTGTTTTGGATTGTGCTATACTTAAGGTGTAGTCTTTGAATGCAAAGACTTTGAAACACTTTGAACACGGGAATCTTGATAGTTGTAAATCTTGGTTTATAATTTCTGAATCCCACTTGGCTTTATGTCAATGTTCTTAAATTCAAAGCTACACAAAAAAACCTTCTTTGGAGGGTTTTTTTGAATGGAAGGGGTGTTTCGTGTTATACTGTTTTCATCTATGAAGGATTATAAAATGAAATTGACTTTTTATGGTGGTGTTGGTTGGGTTACGGGAGCGAATTTTCTTCTTGAAACGCTCCCCGATAAGAAGACCCAAGGAGTCAAGATACTTGTTGACTGTGGAATGTTTCAAGGAGGTGAAGAATCTGAAAAGTTAAATAAAGAAGACTTTGCTTATAATCCTCAGGACATTGATGCCCTCGTGGTGACTCATGCCCATGCTGACCATATTGGGAGAATCCCAAAACTCGTTCGTGATGGTTTTAAGGGAACAATTTATTCTACTGAAGCGACGTATGATCTTGCCAAACTCATGCTCAAAGATGCTTTTGAGATTGTAAGTTTTGAGGCACAGAAAAAAGGAGAAGAGCCTTACTATAGCGAAGCTGATCTCAAGAAAGCACTGTCTCTCTGGAAACACGTACCCCTTCATTCTGATATCCCTTTTGGTGAAGAGCTAAAAGTGAGCCTTTTTGATGCTGGGCATATTCTCGGTTCTGCTATGGCTGTTTTTAGTTATGGAAATAAAAAAATAGTCTTTACGGGAGATCTTGGAAATTCTCCTGATATTCTTCTCAAAGATACTGAGATCCCAGAAGGGGTCGATTACATGGTGATTGAATCTGTGTATGGAGACCGTAATCACGAAAATCGAGAGGATCGTATTCCTCTTTTGAGAAATGCTGTTCTTGAAACCATTGCAAAGAAAGGAACACTCTTGATCCCGTCTTTTGCACTTGAGCGAACACAGGTTCTGCTCTTTCTCTTGAATGAACTCATTGAAAAAAAGGAAGTTCCTGAGCTTCCTATTTTCCTTGATACACCCTTGGGAATTGATGTTACTGATATTTTTCGTAAACACTCCTATCTTTTTAATTCAGATATTCAAAATCGCATGAAGGAGGACACAGATATTTTTTCTTTTCCTGGTTTGAAAGAAACCTATACTATAGACGATTCAAAATCTATCTTGAGACAAAAAGGCCCAAAGATTATCATCTCAAGTGCGGGAATGAGTCATGCAGGGAGAATCATACATCATCACAAACAATATCTCGGTGATCCTTCGACGCTTGTTTTGTTTGTCGGATATCAGTCGGTAGGAACGCTTGGGAGAATTATTCAAGATGGTGCAAAGAAAGTAACTATTTTGGGGAAAGAAATCCCTGTTCGTGCAAAGATTGAAACAATTTCTGGGTATTCTGCACACAAAGATTCGCAAGGCCTTCTTGACTTTGTGAACCAGTCATCACAAAAACTTAAGCATGTTTTTGTTGCTATGGGAGAATTAAAATCTTCTCTTTTTCTTGTGCAACGTATTCGAGATTATTTAGGTATTAAGGCAACAGCTCCTGATGTTAACGAGAGCGTTGTTCTCGATATGAATTAGGTGGTATACTTGGGGTGTATTTATGGATGCTTCATCTAAAAAAATTTCTCTTTCTGTCTATGGCGCTCGAACGAGTCAGTATTCAAGGTCTTTTGATTATATTGAAGATGCCAATCGACTTGGAGAGATTATTGCTGAGCAAAATTGTATCTTAACAATTTCGGCAAGTACTGGATTTCCTTTTTGGGTTGCGAAAGGGGCCTCAGCAAAAGGGGGGCAGGTGATTGGTTTTTCTCCTGCGACAAACGAAGAGGAGCACCATCAGGTTTATCATCTTCCGACTAAATATATGGATATGATTATTTATTCTGGTTTTGGTTTTGTTGGGGCGAATCTCCTCTTGTCTCGTTCGTCTGATGCTATTATTTTTGGTTACGGTGGAGCTGAAACTATTCATGATTTTTGGGTCGCCTTTCAGGAGAATAAGCCAATTGGTATTTTACGAGGTGATTGGGATACTGATGAAATTCTCTTTAACCTTCTTAAGGATTATGAAGGAGAGTTTGATCAAAGTCGAATTATTTTTGATAACGATCCAAAGCGATTGGTGCAACAACTGATAAAAAGAGCAAAGAAAAATAGAGCGCAAGCTTATCAAATTTCTTCTTAGTGCAAAATAAAAAACACGCTTTTGAAAGCGGTTTTTTTATTTAAGATTCTCAACAACTCGCTTGAATGTAGCAGGTGCATTTTCTGCAAGATCAGCTAACATCTTTCGATTGAGTCCGATATTGTTTTTCTTGAGCTTATCAATGAGTCTGCTGTAAGAAAGATCGTACTTTCTTGCTTCGGCGTTAATTTTGATATTCCAAAGACGTCTAAAATCAGATTTTTTATCTTTTCGGTGATTAAAAGCATTTGCTCCTGCATGTGCGATGGCATCATTTGCAGATCGCTTTTTGGTGCTTCGTCCGAATCGATATCCCTTTACTTGTGCAAGAACATTTTTTCGTGATTTGTTCTTGATAGTTCCTCGTTTAACTCGTGACATATATATTACATAAACCGAGCAATGTGTTTGTTGCTCATATTAAAATCATTTTTAGTTCCTCGTTTTGAACGAGTAGTGTTTCCACTTTCTTTCGCATTGAAGTGGTTTTGTCCTTTTGCTCTCACTTTGAGTTTTCCATTTTTGGTGAGTTTAATTCTTTTTGTATAGGATTTGTTTGTTTTCATATTATTTCTTCTTTTCTGCTTCTACCAGAATAGCAATTCCTTTTGGACTTTGCTTATAATCTTCGACAACTTTGTAGCTCTCATCTATGAGATCAAGTAGCGCCTGTAAGCGATTCTCTAAAAAAGATTTTTCCATATACTTGCTTCGTCCTCGTAGATAGAGTTCAGCTTTAACGCGGTGTCCTTCGGCAAGCCATTTTGACGCTTGCTTTGCCTTCATTTTGAGATCAGCTTCTCCAGTTCCGGTACGTATTTGGATACTTTTTACTTCAAAATTTGTCTGTCGTGATTTAATTTCTTTTTGTTTTTTCTTTTGATCGTAAACGAATTTTCCGTAGTCAGTAATTTTTGCTACAGGAGGGTTTGCCTTTGCGGTGATCTCGATAAGATCTAACCCAAGTTCTTGTGCGAGAGAGAGCGCATCTTCACGTGTCATGATTTTGGACTCTCCATCCTCAAAGAGAACTCGCAATTCTGGAGCTCGTATTCCTTCGTTTATTTTTAATCGTTCGCTATCTTTTGTACTCAAAACTTTTTTAAAATTAAATCAATAATGTAAGTAATTAGAAATATATGCGTTTTTACTCTTTGTAAAAAGGATGAGAAGAAATCTCATCACTCATATATAAACTAAAGTTTAACCACTTTCCTCTAAAAGTCAATAGAAATGGGCTCATCTGGGTGGTATTGTCTTTTATTTTTTGGTATACTTAAAAAGTATGAAAAAGAAAGTTTGTAAATCTTGGTTCCATAAAAAATGGTTTCGATTTGTCGTTTTTCTTGTGGCTCTTGATATGGCTGTTTTTGGAATCGCTATCATAGCAGGAGTTGATATTCTGAGCATTATTCATGGACTTCACCCTGTTCTTCGAGTTATTGGAGGGGGCTTATATATACTCGTTTCTTTATCAATTTTTTATTCTATTTTTTCTTACGCTCATATTCGAAAAAAGGCATTCCTTGTTTGTGATCACTGTGCTGCGCTTCTTGAAGAACAAAACTCTCAATAAGAGAAACAAAAGACTTGAGTCTTTTTTCTTTTTAGTGGTATAATTCTCGTTATGAAAATAAATAGCAAAATGATTATCGGAGGGCTTTTTGGGCTTGCCTTCGTATTGGTTTTTACTCTTTTTAATCCCGAGATAAACAAAGCTGTTGCACAAACATCAAGCTCTTCATCAGGCCTTCCTCATGTTCTAGATTTTTATACGGGGCTTGGTGATGGGATTCCTTATAGCGCAACCAATGGTGCGGGGGATGGCTCTGCTTATGCAGGAGGCGTAGATTCTGCTGGTGATGGGACAACTACACGTGGTGAGGCAACAAAAGCCGGAGGAGGCGATGGTGATACTCAGAACAGCACGGGCGAATGGTTCCTTAATAAAGGAGGAGAGAAACTTCCAGACCTTTTTGGAGACGGAGACTGTTCCGGGTATTGTTACGCATTTCCCTTGAGAGCAATTGCGTTTCCTTCTCAGACTCGATTGGCAGGAGTTCGTTTTTGTAGTGATACGGTAACATCTTTTTGTCGAGAGCGATTAGGACTTAATCGAAGCTCAGGAAATATTTCTATTATTTATAACGAAATTGGAGACGTTCTCAATTTTATTGAAAGCGTTGTAAAAAATATTCAAGAAAATAAATAAATAAAAATACCCGTCTCGTTGAGACAGGTATTTTTATTCTGAGAGTACTGAAACGACTTTTTTAATAATAGTCTTTCCGTCGAAATGGGTTTTTCTTTTTGATGAAAAACGAACAATCCCTTCCTTGAGAGCAAAGAGACTGTGATCTCTTCCTACTCCAACATTTTCTCCGGGCATTATTTTTGTTCCGCGTTGCCGAACAATAATTGCGCCTGTTTGTGCTTGTTGTCCGTCAGCAAGTTTTACTCCGAGATATTTTGGATTTGAATCGCGTAAGTTTTTTGCCGATCCTCCAGCTTTCCTTGTTGCCATAAATTATTTTCAGTATACTTATCTTATAAATATATTTTATTGTGATAGTTAATGGTGCTATCACAAAAGAGTAACATGGAGATTATAGACATTTTGAAACAAAAAATCAAGGGACTTGAAAGTATTACTTTTCTTGGGGATATAAGTCTGGGAATTGCGGTATTTGCTGGTTTTGTCTTTATGTTTTCTCTTGGAATTGATTATGAACAAAAAAGAATGCGGGATGCTATGGAGCCTCAATATCAACGATCTGAAGAAGCTATCGCGTTGTGGAAAAAGTATCAAACAGCAAAACAACAATATTTAGAATATTTTGCGTCAAAAAATGGAAGTGTCGTATATCCGGTCGGCTGCTCTCGTGGAAACACCATAAAAGAAGAAAATAAAATTTTCTTTGCAAATCTTGAACAAGCTCTCAATCAAGGATATCGCGAAGCAACGGGGTGTTAATTGCTTTTATTCTTTTATGATGTATTGTTCTCCTAGATTATCTTTTAAGAGTGAGAGCAAATCCTTTTTTGATATTTTGTCATAAATACGATATTCCTGTTTGTATCGCTTGTTTACAAAAGTAAGGAGATGACATCCTGAGGCAAAATGATATTTGATAGCAATTTGAGAACTCCTTCTTTCTTTTACCGGAACAATAATACCAAAACTTGTTTCGGTTATTTTGTATTTCTTTAAAAGATTATTCACCACCCTTACAGGGGCAAGCGCCGTTGTTTTTGAGCCTCTCATTATTATAAGTGTAATCGTTATTTTTCATTTGAAAAGAAACGAGTATAGTAACAATATGACATTTCGACTTGAGTCACCATATAAACCTTCGGGAGACCAACCTGAGGCAATATCTTCTTTACTTCGAGGGCTTTATAAAGGAGAACACAAACAAACACTTCTTGGGGTTACGGGCTCAGGGAAGACTTTTACTATGGCAAATGTTATTCAAGAAATTGGGAAGCCAACATTGGTGATTGCTCATAATAAAACGCTTGCAGCTCAGCTTGCGCAAGAATTTAAGGAGTTTTTTCCTCATAATGCTGTTCATTACTTTGTTTCGTATTACGATTACTACCAACCAGAAGCATATATTGCTGCGAGTGATACTTATATTGAAAAAGATGCTCAAATCAATGAGGAGATTGACCGTTTACGTCATGCCTCAACTCAATCACTCCTGTCTCGGTCTGATGTTATTATTGTCGCTTCGGTTTCTTGTATTTATGGACTCGGGTCTCCAGAAGAGTATTTTGAAAGAAATTTTTTACTAAAACAGGGAGATCATTTGTCAAAAATAGATATTATGAAGAAGCTTGTTGATATACACTTTGAGCGTACTCCCGCAGATTTAAAACCAGGAGCTTTTCGTTCTACAAGTAATTCCCTTGATATTATGCCAGTTGATTCTGATGAGTTTTACTACCACGTAAATCTTTCTGGCGGAGCTATCGAAAAGATTACCCGTGTTCAAGCTATTTCAGGGATTTATCAAGAGGAGCTTCTCGAAGCTCTTATCTTTCCAGCAAAACATTTTCTTACTAATGAAAATCAAAAAGAGAGGGCACTTAAACAAATCAAAGAGGAGCTTGATGAGCGCTTGGCTTTTTTTCAATCTCAAGATAAATATCTTGAGTACGATAGGCTCAAGAGGAGAACTGAGTATGATATGGCTATGATTCGAGAGGTTGGGTATTGCTCTGGAATCGAGAATTATTCTCGACATCTTTCTGGTAAAAAAGAAGGAGAGGCTCCTGACACCTTGCTTTCCTATTTTCCTAAAAAAGAAAATGGTGAACCAGATTTTCTGACAATTATTGATGAGTCGCATGTTACGCTTCCTCAGATTCGTGCTATGTTTCGTGGAGACCGAGCACGAAAAGAAAATCTCATCGAACACGGCTTTCGACTTCCAAGTGCTAAGGACAATCGACCCTTACGATTTGAAGAGTTTGAAGAAAGGGTTGGACAGCAAATTTATGTTTCAGCAACACCTTCTTCTTACGAACGGGAAGTTTCCGAGTCTGTTGTTGAGCAAATCATTCGACCAACAGGGCTTCTTGATCCTGTTGTTGAGTTGCGACCCGTTGAAGTCATTGAAGAGTCTTCTTATCCGGGGCAGATCCAAGATTTTATTCAGTCCTCTGAGGAGGAAATACAAAAAGGGGGAAGAGTTCTTGCAACAACACTTACAAAAAAAATGGCTGAAGACCTCACACTCTACCTTAAGGAAAGGAATATCAAGGCCGAATATCTTCATAGTGATATTAAAACTATTGAGAGAATTAAAATCATCACTGATTTTCGAAAAGGCCTTTTTGATATTCTTATTGGGGTAAACCTCCTTCGGGAAGGACTCGATATGCCAGAAGTTTCTCTTATTGGGATTCTTGATGCTGATAAGGTTGGGTTTCTACGTTCTGAAACAGCGTTGGTACAGACAATTGGAAGAGCTGCGAGAAATGAGAACGGAAAAGTTATTGTGTATGCTGATAAACTTACCGACGCTCTTGATGCTGCGATGAAGGAAACAAAGAGACGTCGTATTTTGCAAGAGCAATATAACAAAGACCACAATATCACCCCCAAAACAATTCAGAAAAATATTAAAGATATCACGGAACAATTACAGTCGGAACATTCAAAAGCCGTTTCTTCAGAGCTGAAGATTGATATAAGTACTTTTTCTGGAAATATTAAAAAACTTTTGAAACATAAGAAGAAAGAGATGAGTGAAGCCGTAAAAGATCTTGATTTTGAAAGAGCTGCTATTGTACGGGATCAAATTTTTCAATTAGAAGAACAGGAAAAACAAAAATAGAAAAACTATTTTTGTTTTTTGAGAAAAGAGAGTATAGAGTAATTAATTAATAACTATTTATTATTATGGCAACAAAAAAAGAAAACCAATATAACCAAGAGTGGATTACTATCAAAGGAGCGCGGACAAATAATCTCAAAAATATTAATCTCACTATTCCACGAAATAAAATGACCGTAATAACAGGGCTTTCAGGTTCTGGTAAATCTTCGCTTGCCTTCGATACTATTTTTGCAGAAGGGCAGAGAAGATATGTTGAATCCCTTTCTTCCTATGCACGACAATTTCTTCACCAAATGCAAAAACCTGAAGTTGATGAAATAACAGGACTTTCCCCCGCTATCTCAATTGACCAAAAGACACGGTCAAACAACCCTCGCTCAACGGTTGCCACAACAACAGAAATTTATGATTATTTGAGGATTCTTTATGCTCGTGTTGGACAACCTTTTTCTCCTCTTTCTGGAAAGCGTATTCGAAAACTTACTCGGCAAGAGATTTATGATTTTATTATTAAAGAGGTGAAGACTTTTGAAAATAAAAAAGACAATTCCCGAAAACTTATGGGAGTTGCTGTTGATGGGGTAAAGGTTTCTCTTCTTACTCCTGTTATTCGAGGGAGGAAGGGAGAATATTATCAGCTCCTTTATGATATGCTCGGAAAAGGATACAGTTATGCGCGAGTTGATGGGGAGATGAAAAGTCTCCGAGAACAAATAAAATTATCAAAAACAAAAAAACATGATATTGATTTTCTTGTTGATAGTTTTCTTATTCATGAATTTCAAAATAATTCTGAAGATGTTCGTTTGCGGATGAACGAGGCGATTGAAAAAGCGCTTTTTGAATCTGATGGAATGGTACGTGTGTTAATCACTGATCCAAAGGAAAAAGTTCTTGAAGATAAGCTTTTGTCAGCACGACTTATTTCCCCAGAAGATGGATACGTTTTTCCAGAAATTGAACCACGTTTGTTTTCTTTTAATTCTCCTTATGGTGCGTGTGAGACGTGTAATGGACTTGGGACAAAATATCTTTTTGGAGAGGAGGTGTGTCCTGCTTGTCTTGGGGCACGGTTACGACCAGAAGCTCTTCATGTTTTTATTGGAAAATATGACAAAGAGGGAAATGTCGTGGGTGATGAAGAGGGAAGGAAGAATATCGATGATTTTGTGAGCATGAAAATTCAAGATGCCTATGCTTTTTTGGCGGAGGTTGATTTTACAGAAAACGAAAAAATTATTGCAGCACCACTCCTCAAAGAAATTGAGAATCGACTTGAGTTTTTGATGAGCGTTGGTTTAGATTATTTAACACTCGATCGAAAAGCACATACCCTTTCTGGAGGAGAGTCTCAGAGGATACGCCTTGCCTCACAATTAGGATCTCAGCTTGTTGGCGCTATGTACGTTCTCGATGAGCCAACAATTGGACTTCATGCAGCAGATAATAATCGGTTGATTAGAACCCTGAGAGACCTTGCTGACAGAGGGAATACTATTATTGTTGTTGAGCATGATGAGGAGACAATTTTTGCTTCAGATTATTTGGTTGAGATAGGTCCTGGCGCAGGAAATCATGGCGGGGAAGTTGTTGTTGCTGGTTTTCTTCAAGAGCTTCTCCAATCTCCAAAAGAGATAAAGAAATCGTTGACACTTCAATATCTCACTCATGAAAAATCAATTCCTCTTCCTGAATCAAGAAGAAAAAAAGACAAGGGAGTTATTGCTCTTGAGGGTGTTGTCTATAATAATCTTAAGAACATTAATGTAGAAATACCCCTTAATAAACTCGTTGTTATTACGGGAGTTTCAGGATCAGGGAAGTCTTCTTTTGTCCATGGAGTGTTGGCTAAAAATATGGAAGCGCGTCTCTCACGAAGAAAGAGAACAAATGAGGTCATTCGAGCCCACACTGCATATGGTTTTGGGGAAATTTCTCGCGGAATTATTCTTGACCAGTCTCCTATTGGAAGAACACCACGATCTAACCCAGCAACCTATACCGGGGCCTTTACTCATATTCGAGAACTTTTTGCAGAAACAATTGATGCACAAATTCGTGGTTGGGGGCCTGGAAGATTTTCTTTTAATACAAAAGGAGGTCGTTGTGAGGCCTGCCAAGGGAGAGGAACGATTGCTGTTGAAATGGGGTTCCTTCCAACGGTTTATGTTACTTGCGATGTTTGTCTTGGCAAACGTTACGACAAAGAAACCCTTGAGGTTTATTATAAGGGTAAAAATATTTCTGATGTTTTGGATATGACTATTGAGGAGGCTGAAGATTTTTTCCACGATATTCCTGCTATCCATGATCGTTTGAAAATATTATTAGAAACTGGTTTGGGGTACCTTACTCTCGGACAACAAGCAAATACCCTTTCGGGAGGAGAGTCACAGCGTATAAAAATTTCATCTGAGCTTTATCGACCACAACTTGAAAAAACATTATATCTTCTCGATGAGCCAACGGTTGGATTACATTTTGATGACGTCAAAAGACTTATAGAAATTATTCAGAAGCTTGTTTATAAAGGGAATACTGTTGTTGTTATTGAGCATAATATGGACTTTATTAAATCAGCTGATCAGATTATCGACTTTGGCCCTCGGTCTGGCGATGAGGGAGGGCGTATTGTTGCTACAGGAACACCAGAAGAAGTAAGGTCTTATAAAGATTCACTTACTGGGAAATACCTCAAAAAATATTTAGTCTAGACAAGCAGATTTTAATGTTGCTATATATTTCTCTTTATGTTATATTTGTTTTATAATTATTTTTAATATTAAGCTATGAAAGATACAAAAAAAATCAAATTACATTTTGACCCAATAGCATCAACCAATAAACTCTTGAAAGACCTAAAGGACCGTGACCGCTATGTTTTGGAGAGTCGTTTTGGTCTTGTAAAGCCAAAGAAAAAAACTCTTGAGGCAATCGGGCAAGAATACAACATTACTCGAGAACGTGTTCGTCAGATACAAGATTCTGCTCTCAAAATGATTCGGAAGTCAGCGTCATATGATGAGGCACGAACAATTTTTGACGAAATGGAAGGGATGATTTGTGATCTTGGTTCACTTGTCCCAGAAGAATACCTCCTGCGTTGTGTTTCTGATGATGACTTAACACAGAACCATGTTCATTTCCATCTTGTTATTGGAGATAATTTTAAAAATCTCAAAGAAGATGGCAAATTTAAAAATAGATGGTCAGTTAACGGAGAAATTGCTGATAAGGTTCATGAGGCACTAGAAAAGCTTTACAAAAATTTAGATAAAGAAGAGCTTCTTTCAGAAGAACAAATCCTTCTTAGGTTTTTGGATAGGCTTGATGGGATTGAGGATGGGTTTATTGATCACGATGTTGCAATGAGATTTCTTGAACTTTCAAAGAAGATAGATAAAAATCCTTTGGGAGATTGGGGGCTTGCTGATTCTCAAAATATTTCAGTACGAGGAATTCGTGATTACGCCTACCTTATTATGAAGAAAAATGGATCTCCAATGCACTTCCGAGAAGTTGCTGATGCGATTACCAGTACTTTTAAAAAGAAGGCCCACCACGCAACAACCCACAACGAACTTATTAAGGACGAACGTTTTGTTTTGGTTGGGAGAGGAATTTATGGACTTACCGAATGGGGGTATCGTCCAGGTGTTGTTCGAGAAGTCATTCAAGATATTCTTAAGGAGAAAGGAGCACTCACAAAACAAGAAATTATTGAAGCGGTTCTCAAAGAACGGTATCTCAAGGAAAATACTATTTTGGTTAATCTCTCTAATCGTGAATACTTTAAGAGAACAAAAGACGGTAAATATACTCTTGCAAAAGCTCCGACGTCAACAAAGAAAAAATAAAGATACGAGCTCACCTTTGGTGAGCTTTTTCTTTTGCTCATTTTTGTTTGTGATATTATAAAGATATGAGTTTTTTGGGCTCAATTATATTACAATCAGCGTTTCTTTGGCTTCCTGTTGTTCTTTATTTTATCTTTTGGGATATGTGGATCGAATGGAGACAGGGGATCTACCAGCTCAATCAGAAGTGGGCTCTTCTTGAAATAAACATTCCAAAGGATGTTTTTAAATCTCCTGAAGCCATGGAGATTGTTTTTAACATACTTAATGACACAGGGGGAGTTGGTACCTGGTGGGTCAAAAATGTTCGCGGGGCGGTTCCCCATGTCTCTTCCCTTGAGATTGTTTCTATCGAAGGGTCTATTTATTTTTTTATTCGTACCCAAGAGCGTTTTAAAGAGCTTCTTAAAAATCAAATTTACTCACAATACCCTCAGGCTGAGGTTAATGAAGTAGATGACTACGCTCGCTATATTGGAGACTATGGTAAAAAGCAAAAAGAATGGGAGCTTTTTGGATATGAGTTTGGCCTTGTTGGTCCAGATTTTCTTCCTATCAAAACCTATGTTGACTATGGTCTTGATAGGGCCGTAGGATCTCTTGAAGAGTATGAAAAAGTTGATCCTATTACTGCGATGCTTGAGTATCTCGGCTCAATGAGAACAGGAGAGCAGGTTTGGATACAGCTTGTCCTTCGCTCTGACAAGTGGAGTACTTGGCGGAAAGATGGGCAGGAAGAGATTTATAAAATGATTGGGAGATCTACTGACGGAGCAGATGCAAATCCAGAGAAGCCGGCAACAACTCTACGGCTAAGTTCTGGTGAACAAGAAAAAATAAAAGCAATTGAAAGAACTTTTCAGAAGCCTGCTTTTGAAGTAGGATTTCGAGCTCTTTATTTAGCAAAAAAAGAATCATTTCGTCCTATTAACATAGCAGGGCTTGCTGCTTCTTTGCGTCAATATAACTCCCCTCATTTGAATGGTTTTAAACCAACGCTCGTTACTGCCTTTGATTATAAGTACCAAGATATCTCGGGTACTCGACTTCCAGCCTTAAAAAGAAAGTTTTTTTATAATTATGTCAATAGAGCTTTTTTCTATAATGATGTACTTTATGATTCTGGAGAGGGAGAAAAAAAATTCTTTTTGTTTAAACAGAGTCCTAAGAAAAAAACTTTTATTCTGAGCTCGGAAGAGCTTGCTACAATCTTTAGAATTCCAGGAAGAGTTTCCGAAACAGTAAGTCTTGAAAGAATCGAAGCAACAAAATCTGAAGCTCCTGCAAATCTCCCTGTTTAGTTATGCATTTATACTCTTTGATTAAAAAAAATATACAAACGAAAAAACTCACTATCCTTATGAGTTTTTTTGTGTTTGGGGGAGTGTTCTTTTATAGTGTGTTTCTTCTTTCCCCGGTTTATGTCAAAGAGGACACCATTGTTTCAATCCCATCAGGACTTTCTTTAGTATCTAGCTCTGAAACCTTATCAAAATCTCAAATCATACGTTCGCCATTTTTGTTCCAAGTCTTTGGAAGAGTTAAAAATATTTCCGTGAAGGCGGGACCCTATCTTTTTGAAGAAGGTTTTCATAGTATGTTTGAAGTACTTAGGAGGGTTCATCGCGGGGATTATGGAGACGCTTTTGTAAACGTAACGCTTACCGAAGGACTTAACACAAAACAGATGGCAGATATTTTGGATTCAAAAGAAGGACTTCTTTTTTTTGACAAAGAAAAGTTTCTTGAATTAACAAAAGATAATGAAGGATATCTTTTTCCTGACACTTATTCTTTTTTGCCTGATATTTCAACAGAAGATATTGTTAAAACACTTAAAGACACCTTCCAGAAAAAAGTAGTTTCTGTTTACCAAAAAGAAATTGAAAACTCAGGAAAATCCTTAAGGGATATTATTATTATGGCTTCTCTTATTGAGAAAGAGGCAAGCTCTGATAGTGAAGAACAAAAAATTATTTCAGGAATCCTTTGGAAACGAATTAATCGCGGTATGTATTTGCAGGTTGATGCACCCTTTCTTTATATTAAAGGGAAGGCGAGTGCAGATCTTCGGGTTTCTGATCTTCGAGAAGATGGCCCTTATAATACCTATACACGACTTGGCTTGCCGCCTGGTCCTATTGCCAACCCAGGAGTTTCTTCCATAGAAGCAGCCCTTTTCCCCAAAGAATCCCCTTACTTTTTTTACCTTCATGATAAAAATGCTAAGGTTTATTATGCCGTTGATCACGAAGGACATGTGAAGAATAAGCAACGTTATTTAAAATAATTTTATTACCATGAAGAATAAAAACTTAGCATTTATTGATATTGAAACAACAGGGCTTTCTCCCGAAAAACACGAAATCATTGAGATAGGAATTGTCATTGCAAAACAACAAGACGGTATTGTTGGAGATGTTCTTGAGGAAATTGAGCTCAAAATTAAACCAGAGAGAATAGACGAGGCTGAAGCAGAAGCCCTCTCTATTAATGGCTACAGTGAAGCAGGATGGCTTTTTGCCATGTCCCTTGAACAAGCAATGAATGTTTTTGCTGAGAAAACTAAAGACTGTATTATGGTGGCTCATAATGTTTCTTTTGATTGGTCTTTTCTTTCACGAGCTTTTTATACAACAGGCGTTGAAAACAAAATGTTTTATGCAAAACTCGATACTATTTCTTTTGCTTTTGCAAAATTTTTTAACGACAAAGAGATAACAAAATTTAATCTTGGATTTTTATGCGAGCATTATGGAATTGAAAACAACAATGCACATACAGCGCTTTCTGATGCGCGAGCAACCTATTCTTTATACAGGAAAATGACTGAACAATAGTCTCTTTTTGTGATAAGATAATTACATGTCAAAAAAAGTATCATTATCGTGTGGGGTGATACCGTTATATAAAAATCCTGAAGGAGAGTTCCAATATCTCATTGTTCGAGGAAAAGGAGGATATTGGGGTTTTCCAAAAGGACATCAGGAAGGAGAAGAAACCCTTCTTGAAACAGCAAAAAGAGAGCTTTACGAAGAAACTCAATTGGACTGTAATTATTTTTTTGAAGAAACTTTCTCTGAAGAGTACTTTATTCATAGACGATTTCGTCCCTCAGTCTTGAAGAAGGTTATCTATTTTGTTGGTATCGTAAGAGATCCTTTTGAGCTTATTTTACAGCGGAGTGAAATAAATTCTTACCGATGGGTCACCCACCAAGAAGCACAGAACATCCTTCTTCCCGCGAGAAGGAATATTTTAGAGGAAGTAAAGAAACTCCTCTTTAAGTAATAAGGTATACACATGTTTCATTCTCAAAAAACCGTTTTTGTTGGGGTGTCTGGTGGGGTAGATTCATCAGTTGCACTCTCTCTTCTTTTAAACCAAGGATATGATGTCGTTGGTGTTTTTATTCGTACATGGCAGCCTGACTGGATTGAATGTACCTGGAGAGAAGAAAGAAAAGATGCCATGAGGGTCTGTGCACATCTTAAGGTTCCCTTCCTTGATCTTGACCTTGAAAGAGAATACAAAGAGGGTGTTGTTGACTATATGATTCAAGAGTATCGAGAAGGGCGAACGCCAAATCCAGATGTTATGTGTAATAAAGAAATTAAATTTGGAGCATTTCTTTCTTGGGCTCGTTCTCGTGGGGCAGATTTTATCGCAACAGGACATTATGTTCGCGCAGAACAAAAAAATGGACAAACAAAACTTCTTCGAGGAATTGACGACAACAAAGATCAATCATATTTTTTATGGACGCTTGGACAAGAGGAGCTCCAGTATTGTCTTTTCCCTATTGGAAATTATAAAAAAGAAAATATTCGATCTCTTGCTGCATCGCTTGATTTACCAACAGCAGAAAAAAAAGATTCCCAAGGAATTTGTTTTATGGGAGAGATTGATATGAAAGAATTTCTTTCTCACTATATTCCTCAAAAAAATGGGGATGTTCTCAATGATGAGGAAGAGGTTATTGGAACTCATCGAGGAGTTTTATTCTATACACTGGGAGAGCGACATGGTTTTGATATTTCTCCTGAACATAAAAAAACAAATGAGAGCCCTTACTACGTTGTTGGAAAAGACCTCAAAAAAAATACCTTACATGTTTCTCATAATCCTCTTGCCTTGGGTTTTTCAAGAAAGATTTTTCAGCTTGGAGAAGTCGTTGATAATCAGACGCTTTTTTCTGCAGGATCTCATTACGAAGGGCAAATTCGCTATCGTTCGAAAACAATTCCTTTTAAAATTCTTTCGTATAGCGATAACGATAAAAAAATGGAGATAGAGTTTGAAGAAGAGATTGTGGTCGCCCTTGGTCAGTCAGTTGTTATCTATCGTGGAGACGAATGTCTCGGAGGGGGAATTGTTCAATAGTTGATCTTGTTGGCATTCCCTTGTTAAGGCCGTATAATAGAAAGTATTATGTTAAGTAACGCACATCTTTTTTTAAGTCTTTTTATTGCTTTCATCTTGGGAGCATCTATTGGTGTTGAGAGAATCTATTCTGGAAAAAGTACAGGAATTAGAGTTTTTGGTTTTGTTTCTCTGGGAGCTGCTTTGTTTGTCATTGTTTCTCAGGTGGTGGCTGCTCAGTATGCGGGGTCAGTAGGTTTTAACTTTGATCCATTACGAGTTACCGCACAGATTGTTACGGGTATTGGGTTTTTGGGAGCAGGAATGATTATTTTTAAAAATAATCATATTGAAAATCTTAATACGGCAGCAGGGATTTGGCTTGCTGCGGGGATAGGAGCTGCGACCGGTTTTGGTCTGTATTGGATTGCTGTCTTTACTACTATCTTGGTTATTTTTGCTTATTCTTTTCTTTTTAGAATTGAAAAACGACTTTTTTTAAGCAAAGAAGAAAAAGAAAATAATCCTGAAAAATAGTTTGCAGAACCTCTCGGAGAAACTTATTCTTGCTCAAATTGAGCAATTATCTATACTACAAAGATATGAAGTCCAATGAAATCCGTAAAAGATTTTTAACATTTTTTGAAAAACGAAATCATGTTGTTATTGATTCAGCATCTTTGATTACCGAAGAAGCCCCTCACGCAACGAACGCAACACTTTTTAATACTGCGGGAATGCAGCCACTTATTCCGTATCTCCTTGGAGAAGATCATCCACTTGGAAAAAGACTCGCAAGCTCTCAAAAGTGTCTTCGTACTAATGACCTTGATGAGGTAGGAGACAATACTCATGCAACTTTTTTTGAGATGTTGGGAAACTGGTCTTTGGGGGATTATTTTAAGGAAGACGCTATCGCTTGGTCATACCAGTTTCTTACTGATAGTGACGAAGGGCTCGGACTTGATCCTGCAAGGTTGTACATTACCGTATTCTCTGGAAACGAAGAGGTTCCTCGGGATCTTGAATCTGTTGAAATTTGGAAAAAGTTTATTCCAGAAAAGAGAATTTATTTTCGAGACTCAAAAGATAATTGGTGGACAGCAGGGCCAAACTCTCCAGCAGGGCCTTCAACCGAAATGTTTTATGACCTCACCGGGAATCTTGGTGATTTGAGTCCAGAGGCTTTTGAACAAGCTGATGAAGACCAGAAACTTGTTGAAATCTGGAACGACGTCTTCATGACTTTCCAATTGGAAGACGGACATATTAAAGGGAATCTTCCACAAAAAAATGTTGATACCGGCTCAGGACTTGAACGAGTTAGTGCTGTGATGCAGGGCGTTTCAAATATTTTTGAAACGGATCTCTATCTTCCTTTTATGAATTATTTGAAAGAGCACGCTCTTCATTATAACGAACGCCACGCTCGTATTATTTCTGATCATATTAAATCAGCAACTTTTTTAGCTTCAGAGGGGGTTTTTATTTCAAATACAGGAAGAGGGTATGTATTAAGAAGGATCTTGAGGAGAATTTATTTTTCTGCAAAGGAGATAGGATTCTCTCACAAAGAAATAAAGGAGCTTGTCCTTTTGGTCAAAGATATGTACAAGGATCTTTATTTTAAGGATCTCTCACAAGAGCTTTTGAATAATATTATTTCTTCTTTTGAGGGGGAGATGCTTAAGGTAGAAAAACTTGTAGAAAAAGGAAAAAATCTTCTCAAGAAATTCAAAGAAGATGGAGGGTCTCATCTTGAAGGATCTTTTCTTGTTAATCTTGAGCAGACCCATGGGCTTCCTCTTTCGATAACAAAAAGAATTGCAAAAGAGTTTGAGCTCATTATTGATGATGCCGCTCTTCTTGTTTATGAAAAAGAAAAAAAAGCTCATCAAGATATCTCTCGTATGGGAGCTGAAAAAAAATTTAAAGGAGGACTTGAAAAAGACACTCCTAAAATTAGAGCCCTCCATTCAGCAACGCATCTTATGCTTGCAGGGTTACGAAAATTTTTGGGGGAGAGTGTTCATCAAAAAGGGTCAAATATCACCGAAGAGCGTTCGCGTTTTGACTTTACACACCCAGAAAAAGTTAGCCGAGAAATCCTTGATCAGGTAGAGCACTATGTTCAAGAAGCTATTGAAAGTAATGCTACCGTAAGTATCGACCACATGAAAAAAGCCGATGCTCAAAATGACCCAAGTGTTGTCGGTTCTTTTTGGGAGAAGTACCCAGATGATGTTCAGGTTTATACAATGAAAGATCAGAACGGTATCATTTATTCTCGAGAGTTGTGTGGTGGTCCTCATGTTGAAAAGCTTTCTGAAATAGCCTCATTTGGGAAGATGCGCATAGTAAAAGAAGAAGCCTCCTCAGCTGGTGTTCGCCGTGTGCGCATGGAGCTACAGCAATAACAAGCACATAATGCTTGTTTTTGTTTGTTTGAAAGCGTTTCTTCTTTTGTGCTATACTGTGAGAGCAAAGATATGAACAAGGAAAATCCTCAAAAAAAATATATTGTTGTTTTTGATATCGACAGCGGAAGTGTTGGAGGGTCCGTTTTGGAGTATTCCTTTACCAAAAAAGGAGAGGTTGATTTTGTTCGTTCGTTTATCTCATTACGAAAAGATATTTCTGACGGAGCTCAATACGATTATCAACGCTTTTGGAAAAAAGCTCAAAAAACTTTTGATGCTCTTGCTACTGAAATTTATTTACACGCACTCGTTCCTATTTCGGGTATTTTTTGTAACGTAGGAAGCCCTTGGATTTCTTCCCAAAAAAGAATAACCCAATACCAACCTAAAAAAGGAGACGCTTTTACTGTTGACGAAAACCTTCTCGCAAAACTAGAACAAAAAGATCTCAAAACTTCTTTAAAGAAAAATCTCAACTATCATCAGTATGACGTTGAGCTCATTGATCGAAAAGTTCTGGATTATTATATTAATGGATATCCTGTAAAAGAACCTCTGGGGACAATAGCGAGAACATTTGAGGTGCATTCTTTGGTTTCTGTGATGTCTCGAAAAACAAAGAAAAGTTTTGAGGGGATTATTCAAAAACATTTTCACCGAGACCCTATTTTTCTCTCTAATCCTTATGTTTTTTATTATGGAGTAAAAACACTCCTTCCTCACAACGATAATGCTTTAATTTTTGACATTGGAACAGAGCTTACTGAAATTCTTATTATTGAAAACGATCACCTCCGTAACTTCGGGGTTTTTCCTTCTGGGGTTCATACTATTTTGAGGGATTTATCCTCTCGAATGGGACTTTCAATGCTTGAAGCACGAAATACGCTTGAGCTTTTTACCGAGAGAGCTTTTACTGATAGTTATGCAGAGCTTCTTGAGGAAGATTCAGAAAAAGCTTTTCACTCATGGTTAAAACCTTTTTATAATGCTCTCGATGAATTTAGTAAAAAAGGTCTTTTGCCTAACACCTTGGTTCTTAAAACACACGACACCCTTTCTTTGTGGTTTGAAAGAATGATCCTTTCTCATGACGAGCTTGGAGAACACCTTCTTACCAACGGGAGAATTGAATTAATTTCTTTTGAAAACGCTCTCCCTTATGTTTTTAATGAGATAGAAGATATCGAAATGAAACTCTTGGCTCATTACATTTCAGAACAAAAAGATCTTTTTTCTCAATCAGACTATGACACCTTCTCCTAAGAAAAAAATTGATGGTGTCCGAAAAAAGAAAGAGATTGAAGAGATCATTCTCCCATCCCAAAAGGATTCTTTTTCAGTACCTCCTCATACAGAAATTTCGTTTTTACAGACAGAAAAGAAAACCAAGAGGAAAAGAAGTTCTTTCCGTGGTTTTGTTTTACGAGTAGTTTTTGTTTTTATTTTTTTATTTATTGCTCTCCACTTGTATGATTATTCTGCAAAGATTATTCTTTTTCCGCAAAATGATCTTTTTGTTTTTGATGAAGTTGTTCCGGCGAGGGCCGCTCCTCATAATAAAGTCGACAGACTCCCTTTTGACTACATTTCACTTTCGGGTGAGGTGAGTAAAGAGGTTGCTGTCTCTGAGAGCCGCGAGGTTGAGTATCGAGCGGAAGGTTCAATTACTCTTTTTAATGATTATAGCGAAGAACCTCAGAAACTTATTGAGGGGACACGACTTGAATCTACAGGTGGAAAAATTTTTTTGACAAAAGAAGATGTTATTCTTCCAGGGAAGAAAGGGGGTGAATCAGGGAGAATTGAAGTTCTTGTTCAGGCTGAACGAGGGGGAGAAGAGTACAATATTGATAGTACTGATTTTTCCATTCCTTTTTTCCGAGAGCTTGGTATTGATGAAAAATATAAAAACATTTATGGGATTTCTTCAAAGCGAATGGAAGGAGGAAGAATTCAACAAGAGCCTTATCTGAGCGAAGAGAAAAAAGAACTCCTTACAGAGGATCTTTATAGAGAACTTGGAGAGTATTTAAAAAGTAGTTTGCTGAAAGAAAAGACCGAAAAAGTTTATCTTGTTGATAAGAGTTTTTTGCTTGAAACAGAAGAACCAAGTATTCGCTTTTCTCAAGAAGAAGGACAGGCACTCCTCTCATTGTCAGGGAGGATTTCAGGACTTGCTGTTGGTGAAAATAATCTCAAAGAGTACCTTATTAAAAATAAATTTGATTACCCAGAAAAAGACAATATTAAGATTTATTTTGTTACGCAACCGACACTTTCGCTTGCAAATTCTTCAGAGCCTATTCATATGGGCGATTATAAGGCTTCTTATTCTATAAAAGTCTCTACTGAACCCAAGGTACAGCGTTTTATTGAGGAAGATCTTTTTACCGAAATTTCACAAGGGAAAAAGATTGATGAACTGTATAAAATTCTCGTTGAAAACGAGAGGGTAGGAGCATTCACGATTAAAATCCGCCCTTTCTGGAGAAAAAAAATCCCTACCGACAGAGATAAGATAAGGCTCGAAGTCAAAAACCACCAAGAATAGTTGACTATTTTCCGTTTTTTGTTAGTATGTTTCGTATCGTAATGAGTAACCAAGAACAAGTTAAAACTGGGGTAGTCGTGGAAAATCTTCCTAATACGATGTTCCGAGTTCAGTTTGAAGGAGAAGAAGCTTTACATACAGCATATCTTTCTGGAAAAATGAAATTATACCGGATTAGAATCCTTGTCGGAGACAAGGTCGAAGTACTCCTTGACCCTTATGGAGGGAAAGGTCGTATCATCAGAAGACTCTAGTTACCGGTTTTTTTATTTGGCATTATTGATATTTTACGTATTTATTTTATGAAAGTTAAATCCTCAATCAAAAAAAGAAGTACTGATGATAAAATCGTACGCAGAAAAGGTCGTCTCTATTTAATTAATAAGAAGAATCCTAAAAATAAAGCTCGACAATAGTTCGGTGTTTTTGTGGATGTTAAAAATATAAAGATATTATGAGAATTTTTGGAATAACACTTCCTGACGGAAAACAAATACAATATTCTATGACTGTTTTACATGGGATTGGTCTTTCTCGAGCCCAAGCTCTTTGTAAAGAAGCAGGGGTTGATCCTGTTAAAAAAACAAAAGATCTTTCAGAGAGTGAAGAAAAAAAGCTTCGAGATGTTGTGGAAGCACTTACTCTTGAAGGGGATCTTAAACGTTCAGTAAGTCAAAATATTAAAAGACTTATGGACATTGACTCTTATCGAGGAGGAAGACACAGTCGCCATCTTCCCGCTCGTGGGCAAAGAACAAAAACCAACAGCCGAACACGACGAGGAAACAAACGAGTTACTATGGGTTCAGGTAAGAAATAATTTATATGGGAAAGAAAAGAATTGTTAAACAAAAAGGGAAGACTCTTGATAAGAATTTAAAATCAAGGGCATTATCACGTATCCCTAAAAAGAAAGTTGCAAAAGCTATTTTGCACATTCAATCAACATACAACAACACAAAAGCAACGGTTACCGACCTTGATGGAAATGCTCTCATGTTCTCTTCTTCAGGAGCTCTTGGTTTCAAGGGAGCTAAAAAAGGAACCCCTTTTGCAGCAGCAAAAGTAGGAGAAATCTTGGGAGAAAAGGCTGGACTTATGGGTGTTAAAGAAGTTGATGTTGTTATTAAAGGTGTTGGTTCTGGTCGAGAATCTGTTGTAAGAGGTTTTGTCTCACAAGGGATTGAGATTACTCGGATCCAAGATAAAACTCCTATCCCATTTAATGGCCCACGAGCCCCAAAGGCACGACGGGTATAATCTTTATAACTATCATTATTTATGGCAAAGATAAAAAAATATAAGATTGCACGGAGATTGGGTGCTGGGGTTTATGAAAAAACTCAAACACAAAAGTTTCTTCTTTCTGAGCAAAAACGGTCAAAAGCTCGAAATGCTCGACCAAAACGTCCTACTGATTATGGAGTATCTCTTATTCAAAAACAGCAAGTTCGTTTTGCCTACGGAGTTTCTGAAAAACAGTTTCGTCGTTATGTTGCGAAGGCTATGACAACAGCAAACCCAGCGGACGAACTTTTTAGACAGATTGAATCCCGTCTTGATAACGTTGTTTTTAGAGCAGGTTTTGCAAACACACGAGCTTTTGCACGACAACTTGTTTCTCACGGGCATATTACCCTCAATGGAAAGAAAATAGATGTTCCATCTCATCTTCTTAAAAAAGGAGATGTTATCACTGTTCGAGAGGGAAGTAAAAACAAGACTGTCTTTCTTGATTTATCACAAAGACTTGAGTCAGTTAAAAAACCAGCTTGGATTGATGTTGATGCAAAGAAAGTATCAATTTCTGTAACGGGGGAACCAAAAAATCCAGAACCATTCTTTAATTTTCAAGCAGTTATTGAGTTCTATAGTCGCTAGTTATTAAGAGGTTACAAAGGAGTCCCAACTTTTTATTATTTTGAATTAATACTAATAATATATGTTCCACCAAAATATTGTTTTACCAAAAAAACTTAATGTGATTGAAGAAACTCCTACAAGAGGAATTTATGAAATAGAGGGGTTGTATCCAGGATATGGACATACTCTCGGAAATGCCTTGAGACGAATTATTCTCTCGTCACTTCCTGGGGTATCTATAACTTCTCTTCGTATCAAAGGAGCGGATCATGAATTTGCCACACTTGATGGAATCAAAGAAGATGTTCTTACCATTATCCTCAACCTGAAAAAAGTTCGATTTTCAATGGCTTCTGAAACCGAAACAAACCTTAAGCTTTCTGTTAAGGGGCCTGGGATTGTAACTGCTTCTCTTTTTGATAAGGTAGGAGGTGTTGAGGTTACCACTCCTGATCAATATATTGCAGAGATAACCGATAAAAAAACAGATCTTGACATTGAAATAACTCTCGCAAAAGGAATCGGTTTTGTTTCAAAAGAAGACTTTCTTATGGAAAAACCTCCCGTTGGAACAATTCTCGTCGATGCTATTTTTAGCCCAATTCGCAAAGTAAATTATGAAGTGGAGCATATGCGTGTTGGAGATAGAACCGACTACAATCTCCTTCGAATTAATCTAGAAACAGATGGAAGTATTAGCGCAAAAGAAGCCCTTGAGGATTCTCTTAAGATAATTATTAAGCAAATCAAGAGCATTCTTGACATGAAAACCGAAGAAGAACTTGACCCAGTAGAGAAGCCAGAGGAAAACATCGTTCGTGTTCATGCGAACCATGAGGAAGATGCAGAAGGAGACGCTGAAGTTGAGAATTTTGATCCAGAAGAACGTGTAGAACTTCTCAAAACAAGAATTGATACTCTCGATTTCTCCTCAAGGACTGAACGAGCGCTTGGTGAAGCAAGTATTCGAACACTCGGAGGGCTTGTTCAAAAGAGCGCTGAAGATCTTCTCGATCTTCCAGGTTTTGGACAAAAGAGCCTTGAAGAAGTTGAAGAGACCCTTTCTACCTTTAAATTAAAGCTGAAAGAAGATAAATAGAAACACATATGAGACACGGAAGAAAAAACAGAAAATTCGGAAGAACCAGAAAGGTGCGAACAGGATTTATTCGTTCGCTTGCTGTTGCTTTAATTACGCATGAGCATATTATCACAACAGAAGCGCGTGCAAAAGAACTACGTCCTTTTGCGGAAAAATTGCTTACTCAAGCAAAAAAGAATGATCTTGCTTCTCGGCGTACTATTCGAGCACGACTTGGAAACCAAGAAGACCTTGCAAATAAGCTTGTTGACACTCTTGCACCACGATATGAAAATCGGGAAGGAGGATATCTTCGTATTGTAAAGCTCCCTCATCGAAAGGGAGATGCGAGCCCTATGGCACTTATTGAGTTTGTATAACCTTTTAAATTTTGATATGACAACAGATCAAACAAAAAGTGAATATATCATTGACGCAGAAGGAAAAAAACTCGGGAGACTTGCAACTGAAATTGCTATGATTTTACGAGGAAAGAACAACCCAAGTTTTGTTCCTTATAAAGCACCTGAGGTTCACGTCGTTATTGAGAATGCCTCAAAGGTACTCCTCAATGATTCTCAACTCGAAAAAGAATACAAACGATATTCTGGATATCCAGGAGGTTTGAAATTTGAATCACGAGAAAAACTTATTGAACGATTGGGATATAAGGAGATTTTTGAAAGAGCAATCTATGGAATGCTTCCTAATAACAAATTACGAGCAGTTATGATGAAGAACATCACGATCAAAGAATAATATGGCTAAATCAACACAATATATTCCTGCAATAGGAAGAAGAAAAAATGCAATTGCCCAGGTCCGTATTACTCCTGATAGCAAGATGACCTACATCATCAACGAGAAAACTCTTGAAGAGTATTTTCCTATCGAAGAGCATCAAAAAGTAGTGCGAGCATCATTCACCGCTGTCGAGACCAAAGATGACTTTATGGTAAGCATTATTGTTCGTGGAGGAGGAATCGCTGCACAAGCAGATGCTATTCGCCATGGTATTGCACGAGCACTTACCAAATATAACGAAGAGCTTCGCCCAAGCCTCAAATCAGCAGGATATCTCAAGCGAGATCCTCGAAGTAAAGAGCGAAAGAAACCAGGACTCCGCAAGGCACGAAAGCGACCAGCGTGGTCAAAACGATAAAGACACCGAGAGGTGTTTTTTGTTTTGCATTCAAAGCTAAGGTTGGTATACTAGAAGAGTATGAAAAAATACACCTTTATGTCACTACTATCATTATTTGTTATAGTAGGTTTTACAAGTTTTATTAATCCACACACAGCTTCTGCTCAACCTGTTGAGTGGAGTGAATCTTTGATTTTTCCTGATGATTCTTGGCCATCATCCTTTTCATCTATTGCTTATGGAGATGAAATGTATGTCCTCGTTGGAGGAGGTCAGATAGCTTATTCCTCTGATGCTGTTAACTGGGAAAGTACAGGTATAATAGGTAATCTGTCATGGGTTAGTTATGGGGATGGTAAGTTTGTTGCTGTTGGAAAACGTTCAAATGATCTTCCTCTTGTTTATACCTCGAGTGATGGGGAGAATTGGAATTCTTATGATCAAAATACCTCTGAAACCTCATTACCAGAAATAACAAAAACTTACGGAGAATTAAGTAAGGTTTCTTATGTGTATGATACTTCTAACGACAGAGGATTATTTGTGGCGGTTGGGATTGAAAGAAATATGATGATAGGAACAGAAGAACCCTATATTATTTATTCAAATGATGGAGTGCACTGGAGTAAAGGAGAGGTAGAAGATAATCCTCTTGGTGTATCCTCGCACCTTGCTGCAGGATATGACCAAAATGGAGATGTTCTTTTGATATCGCTTCTTTCGACTCGGGAAGATATGATGTCTCCGATTATTTTTGAACCTCTTCTCTCTCAAGATGGAGGGGCCCATTGGTTTATTCCTGATGAAACAACAGGGTTTAATACTATTGAGGGATTAGAAGGTCATCTTAGAGGGCAAATGGAGTATCTTAATGGGGAGTTTATCATTGGAGGTGATCACCAAATTTTTACTTCAAAAAACGGGACAGACTGGATAGCAAAAATGGTTTCAGGAGATGCTTCTTTTGCCCCACGATCAATTACCTATGGAGACGGTCTTTATATCGGGGTTGGTTATATGCAGGACAGTGAATGGAACGAAGTCCTCACTTATTCCTTTGGAGGGGAAGTGTGGGAGTACCTTATCCCCACTCTTGGTACAAGTGATTATATGAACGCCTCCCAAATTATTTATGCAGATGGACAGTTTGTCATTCTCGGGGATGCAAATGGTAGTTATTATAATCAATCTATCTTTATTTTTAAAAACTCTGAAGAGTCATCAACTTCTTCAAAATCCTCAAGCATTTTCGGAACCCGATTTTGTTCAGCGGGAGTAACGACTTTCTGTAGACCACAAAACGGATTTATAAATAACAATCCTTTGGTAAATATCTATACTGAACTTTTGGGACTCTATCAACAACTCCTTTCTGCAATGCAGGGACAAGAGAATTAAATTTGTTTATAAGATACAAAAACACCGAGAGGTGTTTTTTGGTTTACCGAAATAAAAAAGAAGACTAGCCTTCTTTTTTTTCTGCTTTTTCTGCGAATTTTTGGATAAGGATATTTTCTGTGTGAGTATCGAGTTTGTTTGTCACAAAGATAAGTATCTCATCATGGAGTCCCATATCGTTTCGTATTTCTATCATAATATGTTCAAGGGAGTAGGGAGAAATCCATAGAGAATTTTTTATCTGAATAAACTGCGCTTTTTTGAGAAGATAGCGGAGAGCATCTTGCTCTTTCTTTTTGTGATCAGGAATATCAACAATGACAATTCTCCAGTAGCCATCCCATACTGTCGGAACAAGGTGTTGTTGTGATGAGAAGAGGGTTGTTCTCATTTTTTGTTTCCCTCTTTTGGTGAGAGAGAAAAACGCTGATCGTGAGCTTTCGTGTCTGACCACGATGTCGTCTTCAATCATTTTTTTGAGCGTTCGGTTGATTGAATATTTTTGCTCCGAGCTATCTTTTTCGGATAAAAAAGGCTCCATTCGTTCGAGAAGAGTTTCGTGACGGAGAACCTTTTTGCCAGAGAGAATCCGCAAAAGGGTATCTTGTATGCTGTTTTTACCTTTTTTGTCCATTGTTTTAACTATAGCCCTTTTTAAGGATTTTTCAAGGGCTTTTTTTGTATTTTTGACAATAAATTCAGATATATGAAAAACTTGTCAAAAAAATGAAAGAGTATATACTAAAACTATCTTCCAAATATACATATGAAGAAAGATAATCACAAAAAACAAGAACACGAAGACGTTTATATCGATATCGATGAAGGAGAATCAGAACTTCTTGGATCAAAAAATAAACTCAAAAAACTTCGTGAGGAGCTTAAGGAGTCGAATAAAAAAGCTCAAGAATACCTTACCGGCTGGCAAAAGGAACGCGCTGATTTTGTTAATTATAAATCAGAAGAAGAAAAGAAACGAAGCGAGAGAATCAAAGCGCTCAAAGAAGATCTCTTGATTAATTTCTTTCCTGTTCTCGATAGCTTTGATATGGCTTTTCATAACAAAGAATCTTGGGAAAAGGTAGATAAGGCATGGAGAATCGGCGTTGAATATATTTATCAGCAGTTTATGAAAGTAATGGAGGAATATGGCGTCGAAACCATTGGGACTTTGGGAGAGGAGTTTAATCCTCTTTATCACGATCCTGTTGAGCATATTCCTGTTGAGAACGAATCAGAAGACCACACTATCCTCACTGTTATCCAAAAAGGCTATCGTAGTGGAGATGCTGTTCTCCGTCCTGCCAAGGTCAAGGTTGGAAATTATCTCAAAGAAGGTAAGTAATTATTACAAAGAAATTTATTATAAAAATTAATTTTTTAAATTATTATGGCTAAAATTATTGGAATAGACCTCGGAACAACCAACTCAGCGGTTGCGATTGTTGAAGGAGGACAACCTAAAATTGTAGAAAATAGCGAAGGGAACCGAACCACTCCATCGATTGTTGCTATTGGTAAAAAGGGAGAACGCCTTGTAGGACTTCTTGCAAAAAGACAGGCTGTTACTAATCCTGCAAATACTATTTTTGGAGTAAAACGATATATGGGACACAAGTTCTCTGATAACGTTGTTCAAAATGATATCAAGAATTCACCTTTTAAAATCACTAAAGGAAAAGAGGGCAAAATCTCAATAGAGATGAATGATAAAGACTATTCTCCAGAAGAAATTTCTGCAATGATTCTCAAAAAAATCAAAACAGATATCGAAGAAAAAATTGGAGAAGAAGTCACCGAAGCAGTTATTACCGTTCCTGCATATTTTGATGATGCACAACGACAGGCAACAAAAGACGCTGGAAAGATTGCAGGACTTGAGGTGAAAAGAATTATTAACGAACCAACCGCTGCCGCTCTTGCTTATGGTTTTAACAAAAATGCCAACGAGAAAATTGCGGTGTATGACTTTGGGGGAGGAACTTTTGATATTTCGATCCTTGAGGTTGCTGATGATGTTGTTGAGGTAAAATCAACCGGAGGAGATGCAAGTATGGGAGGAGAGGACATTGACCGATCGATTATTGATTGGATTGCTGATGAATTTAAGAAAACTTCAGGAATTGATGTTCGTAGTGATATTCTTGCACTTCAAAGATTGAAAGAAGCAGCCGAGAAGGCAAAACACGAGCTTTCTAATACGGTTGAAACTGAAATTAACGTTCCTTTCATTAGCTCTAATGAGAATGGACCACAGCATCTTTTGCTTTCTCTTACACGTGCAAAGCTTGAGGAATTGGCTCTTCCTTTCCTTGAAAAATCTATTGCGATAACCAAAGAGGTAGTAAAGTCAGCAGGAATTTCTCCTCAAGATATTGATGAAGTTATTCTTGTTGGAGGACAAACACGAATGCCAAAAATCTCTGAAATGGTAAAAGAAGTTTTTGGAAAAGATCCCAACAAATCAATCAACCCTGATGAGGTGGTGGCTCTTGGGGCTGCTCTTCAGGGAGGAGTTCTCCAAGGAGATGTAAAAGATATTCTTTTGCTTGATGTGATTCCTCTTTCTCTTTCTATTGAGACTATGGGGGGAGTTGCAACAAAACTCGTTGAAAGAAACACCACTATTCCAGCGCAAGCATCTCAAGTATTCTCAACAGCTGCTGATAACCAGACCTCTGTTGAGATTCATATTGTTCAAGGAGAGCGCCCAATGGCGGTAGATAATAAATCTCTAGGAAGATTTATTCTTGAAGGGATTGCTCCAGCGCCACGCGGTATTCCTCAAATTGAAGTGAGTTTTAATGTCGATGCTAATGGTATTCTTGAGGTTAGTGCGAAAGACAAAACGACCAACAAAGAAAACTCAATCAGGATTGAGGGAGGTTCAAAACTCTCTGACGAAGAAATCAAGAGGATGCAACAAGAAGCAGAAGAACACGCAGACGAGGATAAGAAAAAGAAAGAGCTTGTTGATGTCAAAAATAATGCTGAAGCAATGATCTTTTCTGCTGAAAAGTCATTAAAGGATTTTTCTGATAAGATAGAAGACGCTCTCAAGACAGAAATAGAGGAAGTTATCAAAGGGCTCAAGGAAATAAAAGATAGTGAAGATAAAGACGCTATCGAGAAGAAAACTGGAGAACTCTCTCTCGCTATGCAGAAAATAGGAGAAGCGATGAGCAAAGACGCTGAGCCAGCTGGGCAAGCTGAAGCAGAACCTGCAGAAGCTGAAGTCAAAGAAGAAAATTCTTCTGAAGAATAAAAAACCCTTTTTGGGTAAAAAGTACATAATACGGGTTGTGTATTTTTAGCGCAGAGAGTGTTACGAATAAGATATGGGAAAAGATTATTATAAAATATTAGGAGTAGAAAAAAACGCCACTCAAACGGAGATCAAGAAGGCCTTTCATAAAATTGCTCATCAGTACCATCCTGATAAAAAAGGAGGTGATGAGCAAAAATTCAAAGAAGCGAACGAAGCCTATCAGGTTCTTTCGAATGAAGAAAAGCGTGCCCAATACGACCGTTTTGGAACAGCTGGTGCTGCTGGTGGAGGAGCTCATGCAGGCGGTGGTTTTGGCGGCTTTGATTTTTCTGGTTTTCAGACCGGAGACATGAATTTTAATTTTGATTTTTCTGATATTTTTGGTGGTTTTGGTGGATTTAACGGAGGAAGTTATTCAAGCCAAAAGAAAAGAGGACGAGACATTCAGGTTGCGGTGGAAATTGAGTTTAAGGATGCTTTTTTGGGGAAAACTCAAACGATTGAATACATGAGAGAGAAACCTTGTCCTGATTGTAAGGGAACGGGAGCAGAGAAAGATTCTGAAATGATTACTTGTCCGCAGTGTGAAGGGCAAGGAAAAATCCAAACGCAAGTTATGGGTATTTTTGCTACGGTTACCGAGTGTCCTCGTTGTGAAGGAGTGGGGAAGATTCCGAAGAATCTTTGTAAGACCTGTAAGGGGAAAGGAACTATCAAAGAAAAAGAACGTGTTGAGTTTATTATTCCTAAGGGAATAAAAACAGGGGATAGCTTGCGTATCGCTCACAAAGGAGAAGCTATCAAAAATGGTGAGGCAGGGGATCTTTATGTTCTCATTCAGGTAAAACCAGATAAACAATTCAAAAGAAATGGTATGGATCTCCTTACCACCCAAACGCTCTCATTAAGTGAGGCGGTTTTGGGTACGGAAAAAGAAATTACACTCCTTGATAATTCAAAGGTTACCATCAAAGTTCCAGCAGGAACTCAGCACGGAACAGTTCTTAAGGTTTCAAAGAAAGGTTTTGCGGAGAAGGGAGATCTTTTGGTTTCTTTTGAGATAGCTATCCCAAAAAAACTTTCCAAAAAAGCAAAAGAAGCACTCTCAGCGCTTGCCGAAGAAGGGTATTAATTTGTTTTTTAAGGTATACTAGATGAGTATGAAAAACCTTTTCGTTATTATTATCATTGCGCTCCTTGCTTATTTTGCGTACAGCGCCTTTCAAAAAAGTACTACCCTTGAACAAACAACGACAGAAGAAACATTAAGAGAAGAAGGCCTCGATGATATTGCTGATGATTTGCCTACAGATAGTCAGGCAGCTGTTGTTGAGATGAATTCTTCAGTTAAGAACTTCTTTTCATCAATACAGTCTCAGATAGATACAACAAGTAAGAATATTAATGATTATCTTGATCGTACTTTCTAAAAATAAAACACCTTATGAGAAGGTGTTTTAAAGTTTTTGAATTTCCTGTTTATCACCACTATCGATGACTCGGTAGCCTTCTTGCACGATAGCATCTCGAAGAGTATCAGAGAGTTCCCAATTTTTGTTCTTACGCGCGTTTGCACGTTCATCGAGAAGTTCATGGACCCTGTCTGGCACAGCAAAGGTCTCTTCGTGGAGCTGTTCAAGACCAAGCCCAAAGATATGATCAAAATCATAAGCAAGAGATAATTTTTCGTTATCAGAGATATCTGATTTCATCATTTCGTGAAAAACTGCAAGTGCTTGAGGAATATTTATATCGTCTTGGATTTTCTCTAGGAATTCTTTTTGGTAAGAATGATTTTTTATATCGATTATTTTTGTGTCAGGATTTTCTTTTTTGAGCCTGAGAATGTCTTTTTTGATACGAGCAAGGGCGTTCTTTGCTTGTTCTAAAATTTCAAAGCTGAACTCCATAGGAGAACGGTAATGTGTTTGAAGGGTGAGATAGCGATAGTCAAGAGGTGAGAAGTCTTGATCCTTGAGAACAGCAAGGGTGATATTTCCACCCGTTGATTTAGAGAGTTTTTCTCCTCTAAAATTGAGCATTTCTCCATGCAACCAATAAGATACAAATGGTGAGCAACCAGTAGCCGATTCTGATTGAGCAATTTCATTGTTGTGATGAATACTCTTGAGGTCAATTCCTCCAGTATGAATATCAAATTGCTCTCCAAGGTATTTAATTCCCATACCAGAACATTCTATGTGCCATCCAGGGAAACCTTGTCCCCAAGGAGAGTCCCAGCCCTGGTTATTATCAAACTTCCACAAAGCAAAGTCAGCTGATTGTTTTTTCTCAGTATTTTCGGCGATACGGTTTTCGTTGTTCCCATTATTAATTCCTCCAAGTTTTCCGTAATCGGCCATTTTGGCAGTATCAAAATACACTCCGTCACTGGTGATATAGGTATATCCTTTTGTTTCGAGTTGTTTGATAATCTTGATATCCTCATCAATGTGTTCTGAAGCTTTGGGAATAAAATGCGGGGTCTCAATGTTGAGTTCCTGTAAGTTATTCTTAAAAGCATTTGCATAAAAATCAGCCAGAGCGAGCATATTTTCTAGGGTGATGTCTTTACCTTCTCGTTTTAGTGCTTTGGTCATTTTGTCGTCACCGTCGTCTCCATCAGAAACGAGGTGTCCAATGTCGGTGATATTCATGACTTGAGTTACCGCATATCCCTGATATTCAAAAACTCTACGAACAAAATCCGCGAGCAAAAATGATCGCAAATTCCCAATATGGACATAGTCATACACCGTTGGCCCACAGTGGTACATAGATACCTTACCAGCACTTAGAGGGGTAAAAGTTTCTTTCTGATTCGTTAGGGAATTATAGAGTTTCATAAGGGAAGTATAACAGAGTAGGGGTGTTTTTTGAAGTTAAAAAACTGCCTACGGTTAAGTAGACAGTTTTAATTTTAGGTAAAAATACGAGTTCCTAAGGGTGGATAAAATTTACTAGACTCTGCTATTTCATCAGATATGAAAAATATCCATTCATCTTTACTCTTATTGTAAATACAACCTAATAAATAAAACAATTTTTCATTTGGAATTTTGTAGTTCCAAAGATTAATTTTTTCATCGGTAAAAGTTGTATCCTTACAAGTTGTTATGTAATGCATTTCTTGAATAACCTCTTGAGGCTCTTTGATTATTTTTTCACCATAATATTTTTTGATTCCAAAATTATTCATTGCTTTAGAAAGTATTTCATAACATGGAACTTTTTTTAGAGGTTCAAATTCTTTTGAAAAGAAAAGAAAAGGTATTTTAAAAATAGGGTTACCAAGGAAGGTAAATTTGAAAAAATCATTCTTCCCGTTTTCTTTCCCATAGTCTAAAAAAAGGTTTGGATTTACAATGCTTTCTATTTTTTCCATTTTTTGAATATTTTTTTGTTAAACATTATTCTCAAAGTCCATTATATACCTATTTTATATTTTTGTCAACCCGCACACTTACTCTGCCAGCTGGCGGAGTAAGTGTGCGGGCTTGTCATAAAAAGCTATTTATGTATAATAGCCCTTGTTATGAGTAAGTTTTCAATTATTGAAACCGGTGGGAAACAATACCGCGTTTCCGAAGGTGATCTTATCACCATCGAAAAATTAGATGGAGACTTCAAGACAGGGGATAAAATTGTTTTTGAAAACGTATTGCTTACTGACGATGGTTCAGTAACCAATATCGGAACCCCATTCCTGTCTGGAGCAAAAGTTTCTGGTGAACTTGTTGAACAAGGACTTTCTAAAAAAGTAACCGTGATTCGATATAAATCAAAAACACGATACTTTAAAAAGAAAGGGCATCGACAGCACTTTATGAAAGTAAAGATCACCAGTCTTGCATAAAAGATGCTCAGTTTGTGAGTGTTTTTTTATTTATATTTTTTAGCGTATAATGAGATCATGGATCCTCATGATTTTTTTGACAACCTTGAACGAAAACCACGTTTTAAGAACTCTGCCGAAGAAACTCAATTTGTTCAAAAAGAAATAGAGAAAGAATTTCAAACACTCGAAAAGAAAAATATTCCATATGAACAAAAAAGAGAAGAAGCTGCGGAGCATTTTCTCGAACAATATAAAAAACAACCCCAAGAAGATCTTCTTGAAGACGGATACCGCGTTGAAGATTCTGAAATGGAAGGGATTACGCTCAGACTTTCTCCAGAAGACCACGATACCATTATTGAAGATCTTTATGGAATTCTTCTTAAACGAGGGCTCAAAAATACTCTTGAGATTGTTTCAAAAATGGGGAATGATCATATCCTTGATGATTTTCATCGGTTTCTTGTTCAGTATCTGGCGTCTCATTATGAGCTTCCAGGCCTTAAACCAAAATCAGACCTTTCAAAATCACTTGGGTTGAGGATTTTTGAAGTGATTCTTCCTAACAAGAAAGTAACAGGAGAGAGTCGTGATTTCAAACAGATTGTCTCTCTTATGGAGCAGTTTATGGCGGGGATGCAATCAATCGCGAGTGATCCTCGGAACAAAGAAAAGAATTACTACACGCTTGAACTTGCATTACCCGAAGGAGAAGATGACATGTCTTTATATGTAACAGTTCCTGAATCACGTGCAGATCTTTTTGAAAAACAACTCCTTGGGCTTTTTGAGGATGTAAAAATTACTGAAGTTTTTGATGATTATAATATTTTTAGCTATTCGGGAATAAGCTCATCTGCTTATGCTGAGTATACTCAGAATGATGTTCTTACGCTCAAAACTTATGATAACTTTGACCACGACCCAATGAGTGTTTTGGTGAATACTTTTTCTAAGCTTAAAAAATCTGGAGAAGGGGCTGCTGTGCAGTTTATCGTGATGCCTATTGATGGTGATTACATTAAAGAGTATGGAGAGATTTTAGATAATCTCAAAAAGGGAGACACCCTTAAGGTTGCAGCAAAGAAAAACTCATTCATTTCTGATTTTAAAAAGAATGTTGGAGATGTTTTTTCTCAGCAAAAAGAAGAAAGTAAAACCGACATTCCCGAAAAGAAAATTGACGAAGACGCTATCCGAGAAATCACTGAAAAACTTAATAGCACTATCGTTCAAACAAATATTCGTATTATTACTTCTGCAGAAACAAAACAGCGTTCGGATGAAATTCTCCACAGCCTGAGTTCGGCTTTTCAGCAGTTTAATAATCCAAAAGGGAATGGTATTCGTTTTGAGACACAGCGTGGTTCTCAGCTCGAGCAATCAATTCAGGATTTTGTTTTTCGTTTTTTTAATGATCGATATACTTTTAAACTAAATCTCAAAGAGCTTTCTACACTTTTTCATTTTCCTCTTGAGATATCTGAGACCTCTCAGTTAAAACAAGAAAGTAATAAGAGTGCACCAGCTCCTTCTGATACTCCACAAGAAGGTATTATTCTTGGGAAGAATGTTTTTCGTCATAGAGAAATGATGATTCATATGACACCTGAAGATCGTTTGAGACATTTTTATGTGATTGGACAGACAGGGACTGGAAAGACTCACCTCTTGAAACAGATGCTTATTCAAGATATCAAGAACGGAGAGGGGGTTTGCTTTATCGATCCTCATGGTTCTGATATTCAAGATATCTTGGACTTTATCCCCCCTGAAAGAATTGATGATGTTATTTATTTTGACCCTTCATCTGTCGAAAGACCAATGGGATTAAATATGCTTGAATTTGATCCTCGTTACCCCGAGCAAAAGTCTTTTGTTATTAACGAAATGATGGGTATTTTTAACAAGCTTTTTGATATGAAGGTTGGAGGAGGTGCTATGTTTGAGCAGTATTTTCGAAACTCAGCAGGGCTTGTTATGGAACACCTTGAGTCAGGAAGCACGCTTCTTGAGATTGGAAGAGTCTTGGCGGATAAGAATTTCCGAGATTTAAAGTTACAACATTGTAAAAACCCTATTATTAAACAGTTTTGGGAGAATGCTGAAAAAACAACAGGAGAGCAGGGACTTGAAAACTTTGTTCCTTATATTACCTCAAAATTTGATCCAATGATTTCGAATGAGATCATGCGTCCTATTATTGCTCAACAAACATCATCCTTTAATTTTCGAGATATCATGGATAGTAAAAAGATTCTCTTGGTGAATCTTTCAAAAGGACGACTTGGAGAAATTAATGCAAACCTGATCGGGCTTATCCTTGTTGGAAAGATTTTGATGGCAGCCTTGTCTCGTGTTGATTCGCTTGATAAGGAGCTTCCTCCATTTTATTTATATATTGACGAGTTTCAGAATGTGACAACCGATTCTATTTCACAAATCCTCTCTGAGGCACGAAAGTATGGGCTCGGGCTTATTGTTGCTCACCAATTTATTGCTCAGCTTGATGAAGGAATCAAAAACGCGGTCTTTGGTAACGTGGGGTCTATGGCTTCTTTTCGTATTTCTTTTGAGGATGCGCAGTATGTAGAAAAACGTTTTCTCCCGCAATTTTCTGCAGATGATATTATGCGTATCCCCAACCGAAATGCCTATATTCAGATGATTGGAAATGGGAAACCACTTGCTCCTTTTAATATTCAAACACTCCCTCTTGAGTATTTTGTTCAAAAAAATCCACAAGGAGTTTCAGAAAAAATAAAACAAATATCTTTTTTGAAATATGGGAAACCAAGAGAAGAGGTTGAGCGTGATATTATGGGTCGCTATCGGTAATTTTACTAAAAATTATTTTTTGCTATGATAGCCCTATGTTAAAAACAAATGTCAAAAAAGAACGATCACTGGTGTTGATCAAGCCCGATGGGGTTCAACGATCTCTTGTTGGGGAAATTATTAAACGTTTTGAACAGCGAGGATTGAAAATCATTGGAATGAAAATGATTGTTCCTACTGAAGAGCAATGTACTCTTCACTATAATAAGGATGATGCATGGTTTGAACGAAAGGGGAAGGGGGTTATTGAGGACCTTCAAAGAGAAGGACTTTCTGCAGAAAAACCAGCTATCGAGTACGGGAAGGATATTATTAGGACTATTGTAAAGTATATGACAGGAGGTCCTGTTGTTGCTCTTGTTGCTGAAGGACATGCAGCACCTCAAGTTGTAACACAACTTGTAGGAGGAACAGAACCTCTAAGTGCAGATATTGGTACTATTCGTGGGGACTTTACTATTGATTCTTATTTTATGTCGGCAATTGATAATCGTGCAGTGCGGAATCTCATTCATTGCTCAGAGAATTTTTCTGAGGCAGAACGCGAGATAGCCCTTTGGTTTTCACCAGATGAATTAATGGACTATACCACCGTTCACGAAAGAGTTCTCTACGATACCAGTCTTGACGGTAACTGGAGTTGTTAAAAATGGCGCAAGCCATTTTTTTACTTTGCCACGGCTATGATATACTGGTGGGGTATATTATATGCACTTAAAAAGACTAGAATTGAATGGGTTTAAGTCATTTGCCCAAAAGAGTGAGTTTGTTTTTGACGTTCCTATTATCGCAATTGTTGGGCCAAACGGATCGGGAAAATCAAATGTTGTTGAGGCAATACGGTTTGTTTTGGGAGAGCAATCCGTAAGGTCTATGCGAGGGAAAACAGGTTCAGACTTTATTTTTAAGGGGCCGAAAAGCATTCCTCATCTTACAAAAGCATCTGTCTCTATTGTTTTTGATAACTCTGATCGGGTTTTTCATATTCAGACGCTGAACAACACCATTGATGTTGATTTTGATGAAATCACTCTGTCGCGAGAGGTATATCAAGACGGCACCAATAAGTACTTGATAAACGGAGAAGAGGTTCGTATGCGAGACATTCATGAACTTATTGCTTCGGTGAATATTGGCTCTTCCGGACATCATATTATTTCTCAGGGTGAAGCTGATAGGTATCTCAACGCTAATTCAAAAGACAGAAAAGAGCTCATTGAAGAAGCTCTTGGTTTAAAGATTTACCAATATCGAATAAAAGAATCTGAAAAAAAACTTAAGCAAGCTCTTGCAAACCTTCGTGAATCAGAGCTTTTGCGGCGTGAAATTGCTCCACACTTGAGGTTTCTTAAAAAGCAAGTTGAAATTATCGAAAAAGCAAAAGTACTTCGAGAAGAACTTCTTGAAAAGTATTTGCTTTATTTTGCTCGTGAGGATCGGCTTATTCATTCTCTTCAAGAAGACATTCACAAAGAAGAACTTTTTTTGAAGCAAGAAAAGGAAAGAATCGATGCTCTTCTGGAAAACTATTCCGAAGAGAGTACCTTTCATTCGAGTTTTGAAGAGGAGCTTAAGAATCAAGAGCAAAAAATAAAGAACCTTCGAGAAGAGCTCTCTTTTCTCAGGCAAGAACAAAGTCGCCTTGAAGGTATTTTGAGTGTACTCAAAAAACAACAATCTCAAGACACCACAAAAGAAAAAATTATTTCTTATCATGAAGTAAAAGAATTTCTTCTCTCTTTTAGACAAAAACTTGAGCAACTCACTGAAGAAAACTTTTCAAGCGAAAAAAGTGCTCTTTTGCATACCATACATGATTTTTTGGATCAGCAAGAAAAAAATGATAAACCCTTTGTCGATGACAGGGAACTTTCTCTTACGCTTGAAAAGATAGAAACTCTCCAGGATAAAATAAACAAAACCCTTGAAACAGAATCACGGGAACAAAAAAAACTTTCAGAGTTAGCCCTTTCTATAAAACAAGAAGAAGAAGAATGGCGAAAGCAAGAAAGAGTTTATTACGAATCACTTGGGCAGCACAAAGAGCTTCTTGGAAAAATCTCACTCCTTGAGAATAAAAAATCAGCACTTTCTTTGAGAGTGCAGTCGAGAGAAGAAGAATACCACGAAGCGATGGTCCTTTTGGGGAATCTTGGAGACGCAATAAGCTCACATCTTGCTGAAAAAGACACAGCAATGGATGAAGTGATTGATCCGCACGAGCAAGAACAGTTTAGAAGAGAAATTGAACGAATTAAAATCCGTATTGAAGATATTGGTGGTGGTTCTGGAGGAGACGTCCTTGAAGAATACCAGGAAGCGCAAGAAAGGGATCTTTTCTTGGAAAGGGAAATTAACGATATTAATCTTTCGATTCAATCACTCGAGAATATTATCTCTGAGCTAAAACAGACACTTGATAAGGAATTTTTTCTTGGAGTTGAAAAAATTAATGAGCAGTTTGATCGTTTTTTCAAACTTATGTTTGGAGGAGGGAAGGCAGCACTCTCTCTTGTTGAAACTAAAAAAAGAAAGAAAAAAGAACAAGAAGACGAGTTACTCCCTGAGGATGATTCAAAGGAATCCGAAACGGGGGTTGATATCCACGTCTCTCTTCCTCGAAAAAAGGTTTCTGATTTGGATATGCTCTCGGGAGGGGAGCGTTCCCTCACCTCAATTGCGCTTTTGTTTGCTCTTTCTCAGGTTAATCCACCGCCATTTCTTGTTTTGGATGAAACAGATGCGGCTCTTGATGAGGCGAACTCCCAGCGTTATGGAGATATGATTGAGTCTCTCTCTCAATTCTCCCAGCTTATTGTGGTTACTCACAACCGAGAGACGATGAGTCGAGCACAGACACTCTTTGGAGTAACTCTTGGAAGAGACGACGCGTCTGCCTTGTTGTCGTTGCGACTTGAAGATGCAACAAAGTACGCAAAGTAAGTTATTCTTTAACCTTGACCGTGTTATAATAAAGATGTTATGAATTACTATCGTTTTCAAACAAAAACCTTCCTTCTTATTATTGCTGTTGTTGCCATGTTCGTCTTTGCTGTTCCCCATGTAAAAGTTCTTTTCCAAGAAACTTCAGATATGTATACGAAATCTTTAATGAATCAAATTCAAGGAGAAATATTTTTTCTTGATCATGGAGATGGAAGCTTTAAAAATACCTGTTATACCGGGAATGTTGGTTCTATTGTTCAAGATATTATTCAAGAATATGGGAAGGAGGTTATTTGCCAAACAAACCCACCCCAAGATTCGCAGATTCTTATTTGTACTAAACTCCGGAATGGTTCATATTACTGTGTTGATGGTGCTGGGGTGAGTTGTGAACTTATGTATAGCCCGAACAGATCATCATTTTTCTGTAAAAACCTTTAGTTTAAGTTACTTGATTTTTTATCTTTTTAGGGTAATCTAGTGGTCATTGCGGGAAGACTTTTCCGTTTTTAGTTAGATTTATTATTTCATTGTTATGTCACAAGACAATCTTATTACTTTATATTCAAAGGAGGCAAATGAACATGTTGTTACACGACGTAACAAAAAGAAATTTGCAAATGTTGCAAAATTGAGTTTGATAAAATTCAGCAAGAAACTTCAAAAACGAGTTGAATTTATTGAAACCAAAAAAATGCATAAGAAAAAATAAAAAGGAATAATTTCAAAGGAATTATTCCTTTTTATTCAGGGCGATTAGTTAAATGGTATAATAGAGGTCTCCAAAACCTTTGTTGGGGGTTCGATTCCCTCATCGCCCGCCATACGATAATGAACCCGATACGATAGTGCCGTGTGATTTATTGTGTACGAATGAGATGGGTGTGAGAGGATTGAAAAAAGTCACCTGTGAGAATTTAAAACCCGCTGCGTGAGCGGGTTTTTTGATAATGTTAAGTTTTAATCTGTTTTATGTTCCATAGGCAAAAAGGTTTTTATTAGTATACCAGAAAGTCATTTAGAGAGGAACTAAAAATCCCTGCACCATACAGGCGCTTTTTGTTATACTTAATAGTATATGTACCAAAAACTCTTTTGGAAAATAGAAGAACTTTGGGAAAAAAGCAAAGAAAAAACCTTGCCAAGTTCTTTTGATATCTCTCGTAATTATGACGAAAAAGGTGATTCTCTTTATTATCCTCGTTTTGTAAGAGTGCAGCAATTTGACCCAAGCCCTTCAAAAATTCCCGTCTTCAGTGATGATTATGGATCATACTTGGGACTTGCTCAGTGCCAGGTTCTCGATGTTCGCGGAAAACTTATTTATATCGTTGATAACCATAATGAGATGTTATATCCATTGGTGGAAATGAGGACCCAGAAGAAAGAGTCCTTTGGTGTTGTGCACATCGATGCACACAACGACGATGCTCTTTGTGAACAACGTTTTGAAGAAAAAGATTTTGAACTAAACTCAATTGCAAAAACAATTTCCAGAACAAGGATCTCAGATTTTTTTGATGCTATTTCTGGGAAAGGGATTGTTAGTTCTGTCTATCGAATAACAGATTCGCACTCTTTTGAAAATTTTATTCTTCCTAAAGACCCTTTTTTTCTGAGTCTCGATATTGATATTTTTGGCCCTGAAGGAGATTTTGTTTCTCTTGAATCAAAGGTGAATGCTATTCGAAAGGCGTGGAACAAGGCAGAAGCCATTTGCATTGCGACAAGTCCAGGGTTTATTGAACAAAAATTTGCTCATGAAATTATAAGGATTCTGTGCTATTATCAGGGGAATGAAGAATAAGGGACAACACGATATTGATATTTTCAAAGCTTTATTTTTTGATTTTTTTCACGAACAAGTTATATCAGTGAAAAAACTTTCTCCCCATGCTTCTTTGCGGCAATATTATTTTCTTGAGTCAGCTAAACACAAAGCGATAGCTGTTTATGGTCCAGACAGACAAGAGAATAAAGCCTTTATTCAGACACAAAAGGCATTAAAAGAAAGGGGAGTTCGGGTGCCTGATTTTTTTATTGTCGATAATTCATACTATTATTATCTACAAGAGTATTGCGGAGATCGCGATCTTTTTTCGTATCTCGAGGATGAGACAAACAAAACAAAAATTCTCAAAAAAACCCTAGATCTTTTGATAAGTGTTCAGAATGAAGGGAGCTCCAATTTTGATTTTTCTGTGTGTCACCCTTTTCAGAGTTTTGATCACCATGAAATAGCAAGAGAGTTTTGGGCATTTCAAAATAAATATCTTCCACACAAAGGTCTTCATGTGGATAATGACTTTTTTACGGAAGATAAGACAAAAATAGAAAATATTATTGATGAAATTTCCAAAGATGACTATGTTTTTATGCATCGAGATTTTCAAAGTAGAAATATTCTTGTAGATCAGGATGATGAACTCGTTCTTATTGATTTTCAGGGAGGTAGGTGTGGCCCTCGTTTTTATGATCTTGCTTCCTTTGTTTATTCTCCAGAGTCTCCGTATGCTTATCAATACAAAGACCTTCTTGTTGATTATTATCGAGAAAAAACACAGGATAAAAAACAAAGAAAAGATTTTATAAAATATCTCCTTGTCCTTGCTCTCATTCGCCTTATCCATGATATGAGTGTCTATAGTGTACTCGGTTTTGAACAGGGAAATTTATTTTTTCAACAACAACTTCCAACAGCAGAACGTTATTTCAAAGAGCTTTTAGAGCAACTTGAAAGGGAATACGGTATTGATTTGCTTAAGCTTAAGTCAGTTTTTCTTTAATTCACCCTGTACATATATATTATACTTTGTACGCTTGACTCTTTGCGAGAAAAAAGTAGTATAGAATTCATAAATCTCTGTTCCACAGGGTTTTTATTTGGCTCCGCCAACAATTATTATTCATTTTTAATTACCTGTATCTTTGGGATGCAGAGTACCCTTAAAAATATTCATGACACGATCAATGAAAAAGGGGCCATACGTAGATGAACGGCTCCTTAAAAAAATTGAAGGAAAAGACCCACTTCAAACTCCAGCAGTAAAAACATGGGCACGTGCATCTATGATTTCTCCTGAAATGGTTGGATTCACTTTTGCAGTACACAACGGTCGAAAACATATTGATGTTCTTGTGAGCGAAGACATGATTGGTCATCGGCTTGGAGAGTTTTCTCCAACACGAACCTTCCATCGACACGGAGGAAAATTGATGAAGGAACTTGAACAGAAGAAACGAGAAGCAGAAATCCAAGCTGCAAAAGCAGCGAAAGCTAATGCTAAATAAGAGATATGAAAGCAAGTCTAAAAAATTATCGACAATCACCACGAAAGGTACGCCTTGTTGCTGACCTCGTTCGAGGAAAGAAGGTCGATCAAGCACTTGGAGAATTAAAATTTCTTCCAAAACGAGCGAGTCACGTAATGAGTAAACTCATTAACTCGGCTGTCGCAAATGCTGAACATAATTTTAAAGTTTCTTCTGATCAGCTTATTGTCAAAGATATTTCTATTGACCAAGGAGTAACTTTAAAACGCTATCGTCCGCGGGCTCGAGGAGTAGCGAAAAGAATTAACAAACGCACTAGTAATATTTACCTCTCTTTAGGGGTTAAGGAATAAAATTTATGTCACATAACGTACACCCTTATGCACACCGATTGGTAACCCTTCGAGGTTGGAAATCACAATGGTTTGCACATGGACAAAAATATCGTGATTATCTCAAGACTGATATCTTGATTCGAGAATTTCTTGAAAAAGAACTCCGAGGTAAATATGTTAGTTCTATTGAGTTCAAACGAGACCAAAAAACAACAAAAATTCTTATTCATTCTTCTCGCCCAGGTTTCATCATTGGGAAATCAGGAGAAGGGGTTGCTGACCTTACAAAGAAAATTATTCGTGAGATGAAGAGAAAAAAACTTCCTATCGATACAAATTTTTCTCTTGATATTATCGAAGTTACAAACCCTGATGCTAACGCCATGATTGTTGCACAGCAAATTGCAGAAGGGCTTGAGCGTCGTCTTCCTTTTCGAAGAGTTATGAAGCAGATGCTGGATAAGATTATGATTAACCGCGAGGTTAAAGGAGCCAAAATAAGCCTCTCAGGTCGACTTGGAGGAAATGAGATGGCTCGACATGAGGAAGTAAAGAAAGGAGGAATTCCACTTCAGTTTATTCGAGGAGATGTTGATTATGCATCATATCGAGCGAACCTTCCTTATGGAGTTATTGGAATCAAGGTATGGATCTATAAAGGAGACTCCCTTGAAAACAAACGAGCAGTAAAATAATTTTTTAAAACTATGTTATTTCCAAAGAAAGTTAAACACCGAAAATGGCAGACAGGGAGAAAGAACCCAAACAAGATCAAAAATGCATCTCGAGGAATTCGAATTGTGAATGGAGATTTTGGACTTAAGGCTACTTCTGGAGCTCGTATTAACTCAAACCAAATCGAATCAGCTCGAAAGGTATTAACTCGAGAGGTTGGAAAATTTGGTAAATATTACATCCGTCTCTTTCCTGACCGACCCGTTACTCAAAAAGCTGCAGAGGTAGGAATGGGAAAGGGTAAAGGAGATCCAAAAGGATTCTGTACCGAAGTTCACCCAGGAAGAATCATGTTTGAGGTTGGTAATGTTTCTGACGCACGAGCACGAGAAGCTTTGCGTAAGGCAGGAACTAAATTACCTGTTACTTTTAAAATCGTAAGTAAAAACGATATTTATTAAAATCTATGAGTACTGAAAAAAATAAAAAAACACTACAAGGTAAAGTAGTGTCAGATGCTATGGATAAAACTGTCGTGGTTGAAGTTGGGCGATTCGTTCAGCATCCAAAATACAAGAAATTCTATACCATTTCTAAAAAATACCACGCACACGATGAAAAAAACCAATACAAAATTGGTGATGTCGTAGAAATAGTAGAAACTCGACCTATCTCAAAGAAAAAGAGTTTCACTGTTGTTTATTAAGATATACACACGAGCTCTTATGAGAGACCTTTTGAAAAAATAAAGGTAGTCCATAATTCTCGGTAATATAAGTGAGATATGATTCAAGTAGGAACAAATGTTAAAATTACTGATAACACCGGAGCAAAAACAGGACGGGTTTTTAAGATCCTTGGAGGTTCAAAAAGACGCTATGCTCGTCTTGGTGATACCGTTGTTCTTTCAATAAAAACCGCTGAACCACGAAAACTCGTAAAGAAAAAAGATATCGTTCGAGGGGTCGTTGTTCGCCAAAACAAAGAATATCGTAGAAAAGATGGTTCATATATTCGTTTTGATGATAACGCCGTTGTTATCATTGATGCAAAAAAAGAACCACGTGGGGCACGTATTTTTGGTCCCATTCCCCGTGAATTAGCCGAGAGAGGATATCAAAAAATCGTCTCATTAGCACCAGAAGTTATTTAGAATTATGAAAATAAAAGTAGGAGATATCGTAACCATTATTTCTGGTTCACGAAAAGACAAAAATAAAAGAGCCAAAGTGCTCAAAACTTTTTCTCAAGATTCTCAAATAATTGTTGAGGGGGTAAATATCAAAAAGAAAGTCGTTCAAGATCCACAAGGAAAAAAGAACATGGTAAACGTTGAATACCCTATTCATGTTTCTAATGCTATGTTTTTTGATGATAAATCTGGGAAAGGAACAAAAATAGGCTACACCCACAAAGAAGGGAAGAAAGTTCGTATTAACAAGAAAAGTGGAACAGAGTTAAAGTAATAAAGCTATGAAATCATTATTAGAAAAACAAAAAGAAGTGTTTGGATCTTTACAGAGTGAATTAAATATTCAAAACAAAATGCAAACACCCAAGATTGAGAAAATTGTTATCAATGTTGGAACAGGATCTCGTTCAAAACGTGACCGACACGCAAATGATTTTATTGTTGATCGACTTGCAAAAATTACTGGGCAGAAGGCTTCAGCACGTCAAGCAAAATCTTCTATCGCTGGATTTAAAATCAGAGAGGGAGATATCGTAGGACAAGCGATAACCTTACGAGGAGAGAGAATGCGATCTTTCTTTGACAAGCTTATCCACGTAGCGCTTCCACGAACTAAAGACTTTCGAGGAATTGATCTTAAGTCAGTTGATAAGATGGGGAACCTTACTTTGGGTATCAAAGAGCATACTATTTTCCCAGAAACAGGAGATGAAGAGTTGCAAAATGTTTTTGGATTTTCTGTTACTGTAGTGACCACCGCAAAAGACAAAAAATCAGCAGAAGCATATTTGAAATTCCTTGGCGTTCCTTTCAAAAAATAACCCTTTTAGAGGGTTGTTTTTTGTTTATCCATAGATTATTTTTTCCGCCATAAAAAACTTTCTTTTGAGGTTGTTTTTCTTTTATAACTTCTTGCTTTGCTCTTTTTTATGTTCTGTGTTATTTTTACAGATAAACCAAACTCCATTTGCCCCGCGAGACCTTCTTCCTGTTGCCATGTGCTAGGAAGAAGGTCTTTTTTCTTTACAGGATTAAGTTTCTTTTGGTATAATTATAATGTATGAAGATAAATAAATTTATTATTTTTAGCCTCGTCCTCATGTGCGGTCTTACCTTTGGGCAGAGTGTGTTTGCCGATGATGTTCTTGATAAAAAAGACCTTACTGATCTTTTTAATGTAAAGAGTTTTCTTCTCGATACTACTTACGGGGAGGTTGCAGGCAATGACGTTTATGTGAGTCTTGGGTGGGAAGCAAATACAAGCGAAACATCAAGAACTCGTATTTTTGTCTCCAACGATGCAAATAGTTGGAGGGATGCAGCTGATTATCCTACATTTATTACAGCATCAGCTCTTCTCCGATCTGTTGTGTACCAAGATGGTATTTTTGTTGCCGTTGGTACTAAGCATATAGCTGGTAAGGGGAAACCCCTCATTCTTAAATCAACTGATGGAGAAAATTGGGAAGAAGTGGATGAAGATCTCGCAGAAGATTACGTAGGCGACGCACCTCTTTTTTCAGTTTCATATGGTCAAGGAAAATTTCTTGCTGTTGGTTATCAAAAGGAAGCTGGCGACCCTAAAAAACCTTTTATCTTAAAATCAAGCAATGGAGAAAACTGGAGTGAGGTAGATTCTTACCCGGCTGGATCTATTGGAAAGGGGATAGAATTAAGCTCGGTAACGTATGGAGACGATGGCTTTGTTGCTGTTGGTTCATATTATAATACTATTGTAAATAAATATTTTGTTTCTTTGATGCGCTCAAGTAACGGAGAAAGCTGGTTTATGGTTAATGACACCCCTTCAGGTATTGTTAATGGAAATTTAAGTTCTGTCGCATATGGAAACGGAAGATATTTTGCTGTAGGAAAGCAGAGTGATAGTAGCGAATCTAAACAAATTCCTTTGAGTCTCGTTTCTTTTGACGGTATTTATTGGTCTGAAGTTGAGAGTTATCCTTTTGAACTAGGATATTTTAATTCAATTACTTTTGCCGATGGTTTTTTTGCCATGACGGCTTATCACGACGTTCCAACTCTTGCACCCATTCTTTTTAGAGATAACTTGAAAGGATTGGTTCCCCTTGCGTTTGCTTTTGATGCTGACCCTGGCCAGCCTGGATATTCAGTTATTAAAACACGAGATGCGAATTCGTGGAGTGAACAACGCTATCCTCAAGAAGAAACCCTTCTTTCTATTAACTTCGCGAATGGTTTAGTATTCGCGACTGGAGGACAGGAAGATAAAAGCCCACTACTTCGAGCAGGGATACTCAGTTTCTTGGAGAATGGTTCTTCGGGAGGATCAACAGGAAATAGTAATAGTAAGATCCTTGGAACTCGTTTTTGTAGCGAAGAGGTAACAACCTTCTGTCGAGAAAGACCAAGTGCAACATCCTTAATTCCTTTATATTCCGAAATCCTTAATCTTATCGGACAGATTCTGGTACTCTTATAGTTATTTTAAAAAACAAAGCAGAAATGCTTTGTTTTTTTTGTGGAGATGGGCGGAATCGAACCGCCGTATAAAAGGGATAAACACAAACATCTACATGCGTAGATATTCTTTTTGTGTTTAAAAAGAAGAGCTCAAAAAATATCACAAATACTCATCTTTCGATTCTCAGAAATTTGGAACCTATCTGAGAAGCCAATAGGCTCCTAGTTCAGAGGGTTATAATACAGATCTTTCTCTTCTGAACGCGAGAAAGGCTGTACTAGCTGCAAAGTTTGTTATGCGATTGCTAGAGCTGCTCCATAAGGAGACTGAACTGAGTTTCCAGTTATCTGTGTAGCGTTTTACAAGTTCACTACCAACTCGACATGCAGTTTGTATTTATCTATTCCTTTTAGCGAAACCGGTCATCCCCCTAAAATATCTGCCCAGGGCAGATGTTCGGGCGGACCTCATGAGTCTAATCATGAGGTTTTAGCCCCGTGTAATCGTTATTATTTTTTAGAGTATCAAGATATTTTTGTTTAATTTTTCTTTTTTCTCTTGACCCCCAAAGACTTTTCAAAAAGCGTTCACGATTAAAGGCTTTTGTTTTGTCTTGAAATCTTTCAGTATGAATAAGTTTAAGAGGTATTCGAAATCGAGTAGCTCTAACATAACCGTTTTCATGTCTTTGCATTCTTTCTTGAAGGTTATAAGTACATCCAACATAAAGACGAGTATTTTTTTCACGGTAAAGAATATAAACCCAATACATACTTAACCATTTCTCATTGCTCGTTCGGCGTCTCTCCTTGCTGTTCGTTCTTTCATATCTTTTCTCTTGTCGTAGAGCTTCTTTCCTCGAGCAATAGCTATTTCAACCTTGATAAGGTTGCCTTTATTATACATCCTTATTGGAACAATAGTCAAGCCTTGTTGTTTGAGTGCAGTTCTGAGGTCTTGTATTTGTTTTTGTGAGAGAAGGAGTTTTCTTTTGCGATAGGGGTCATCGTTCTTGTGAGATGGTTGCTCGGGTTGGTAGAGAGGAATATAAGCATTGGTAAGCCATAATTCATTATCAATCGAAACATAAGCTTCCTTGAGAGAACCGTGTTTTTTTCGCAGAGTTTTTACTTCCCAACCCAAAAGAACAATCCCTGCTTCAAAAGATTCGAGGATTTCGTAGTGATGATGTATTCCCTTATTTTCGAGAAATATCATGTCTCCTCATAGATTATATGATTTTGGAGAAATAATAAAGAAGCTTTTCATTTATGCTTCCTTTGCTATAATCCAGCCATATGGATATTTTTAATAACAATAAAGGAAAAAAGAAAAAAAAGAGAAATAAAAATAGTGCCCAACTTTCTTTTTTCCAGCAAATTTTAGTTTCGCTCATCTTGATTGCCTTTTTTGGGGTTCTTGTTGATGGATGGTTTTCTCCAAAACAAGATAAGAAGATATCACTTTCTGAAACAGCTGCATTAATTACCGAGGGAAAGGTTGAGAGCCTTGTGGTTCGTGGTGAAAAAGTAGAAGTAAATCTCCTCCCAGAAGAAGAAGGTGGTGAGGTAGTCAAAAAAGAAACAAAGAAAGAATCAGGGGCAGCTTTTTCTGAGACTTTGGTTAACTATGGTGTTGCTCCTGAAGCACTAAGAGCCGTTCCTCTTGAGATAGAAGATCCAAGTGGAATAATCTTTTGGCTTGGACAAATGATGCCATTCCTTCTTCCTGTTTTGATGATTCTTATCTTGGGGTGGTTTTTACTTCGACAGGTTAAGGGGTCAAATGTTCAGGCACTTAATTTTGGAAATTCTCGTGCAAAAATAATTCTCCCTGGAGATAAAGACAAAAGAATTCTCTTTAAGGATGTTGCAGGAAATCCAGAAGCAAAGAAAGAGCTCGAAGAAATGGTTGAGTTTTTGAAAAACCCAAAAAAGTTTATTGATATGGGGGCAAAAATTCCCAAAGGAGTTCTCATGACAGGGCGACCAGGAACAGGGAAGACCATGCTTGCACGAGCCGTTGCTGGAGAGGCAAAGGTTCCTTTCTTCTTTCTTTCGGGATCTGATTTTGTTGAAATGTTTGTTGGGGTTGGGGCTTCTCGTGTTCGAGACCTCTTCAAGATGGCAAAGAAAATGTCACCAGCAATTATCTTTATTGATGAGATTGATGCTGTTGGGAGGTCTCGAGGGGTCGGAATCGGAGGAGGAAATGACGAACGAGAACAGACACTTAACCAGATTCTCGTTGAAATGGATGGTTTTGAACAGAATGAAAAAATCATTGTGATGGCGGCAACCAACCGTAGTGATGTTCTTGACCCAGCACTCTTGCGACCTGGGAGATTCGATAGACGGATTGTTCTTGATCTTCCTGATCGAAAGGATAGAAAGAAAATTCTTGAAGTTCATGCAAATAAAAAAACCCTCGATGAATCAACCGATCTTCAAACAATTGCAGAGAGAACCGTTGGTTTTTCAGGAGCAGATCTTGAGTCTCTTATGAACGAAGCAGCAATTCTTGCAGCTCTCAATAATCGAAAATCAATTATTCAAAATGACCTTCTTGATTCTCTTGAGAAAGTTATGATTGGTCCCAAAAGACAATCTCATCTTGCAAGTGAACATGAACGAAGGGTTACTGCTTATCACGAGGCAGGGCATGCTATTGTTGCCTCTGTTCTTCCTGATGCAGACCCTGTTCACAAGGTGACGATTATCCCACGAGGGCGAGCGGGTGGATTTACTATGAAGCTTCCTCTTGATGAACGACGACTTCCAACACGGTCAAATTATGAAGATGATATTGCAATGGGGCTTGGGGGATATGTTGCCGAGAAAAAAGTCTTTGGTGATATTACAACGGGACCTTCAAACGATCTTAAGGTAGCAACAGCTACTGCTCGAGATATGGTGACAAAATTTGGAATGTCGGATATCGTAGGCCCTGTCGTTGTGGATGGAAAGCCTTCTCAAACACTCTTTGGAGGAAATGTAGAATCAAAAAATCTTTCTGAACATATGCTTCAAACAATTGATAATGAAGTTTCTCAGATTATTCAACGGAATCTCGCAAAGGCAGAAAAAGTTATTACTGATTATTATGAAGCTTTTGTTGAAATTGCCGAAAAGCTTCTTGAAGTAGAAACTCTTGAGCAAGAAGAATACAACCTCATCCTTGAGAAATATCAGATTCCTATCAAAAAATTACAAGAAAAAACCTCTTAGTAGGTTTTTCTTTTTTCTTGAAAAAGGTAGTATAGAACTATGTTTAAATGGCCGGGAAAAATTCTTGAACTTATTTTTAAGATTCTTCTTATTGTAGGGGTTTTTTATCTTATTCGTTTCCTTTATATATGGCTTTCATGGAACTTTACCCTTGAAGATATCTTTTCTTTTATTGTCATTGGCTTTATCGGATGGGTACTCTTGTCTTGGACGTTTGATAGTTCAGGCTCTGGGGGGAAGGGTTGAATAATTGCCGTATTGATATATTCTAGAAAAAGGTATTGTTGTAATACCTTTTCTTTTTTCCACCCACAGCTTTCCGCCGGCTGGCGGATGGTGAGAGAGCACAGAGCTTATCGTTTGTAGTGAGGTGAATAGAAATTATAGTCCGCGTATAACTCTCCGCCAAACGGCGGAGGTGAGTGCGAGACTTATTTCCACAAAGAAAAATTTGAAATATGTGCCCACCCATAGCTCAGCTGGTTAGAGCACAGAGCTTATACCTCTGCGGTCCTTGGTTCGAATCCAAGTGGGTGGACAGATATTTTAAAGAGATTTGACTAAATTTCTTTTCGGTTTATTATTAAGGGTATCAAATCATTACAAGGGGAAGGGGCTAAGATATTTGTTCATTTTTTTGTGTAGTAGTTTGAACATTATTCACTTAGTTAAATTTTTGTAATGAAAACAGGAACAATCAAACGTCTTATGGACAAAGGTTTTGGTTTCATCGGAGTTGAAGGAGAGAAAGATTATTTCTTCCACATGAACGAAGTAGAAAATGCTCGTTTTGAAGAACTCAATGAAGGTGACCAAGTTCAGTTCGAAGTAGCCGAAGGGCCAAAAGGATTGAGCGCCGTAAAGGTAACTCGTATATAAAAAATCTCCTCGTATGAGGAGTTTTTTTATTCAAAGTGAATACGGTGTTTCTTTTCTTTGAGGATATTTTGAAGCTCGGGGAAATTCTCTAAAGTCTCATCATTTTTTACAATATGTTCTGCTTCGGTTCGTGCGTACTCTACCATTTTGATATTTTTGATTGCTTCCATCGCAAGATCAGAAACTCCCCATTGCTTTGAACCAAGGAGGTCTCCTGTTCCACGAAGAGTGAGATCTATTTCTGCCAATTCAAAACCGTTCTTTGCTTGCGTTAAAGCTTCGAGACGTTCGGTTGTCTTGCTTGAACTGGTCTTTGCAAAGAGAAAACAATATGCCTGATGCTCTGACCGTATAACACGCCCACGCAACTGATGAAGCTGTGCAAGCCCAAAACGTTCTGCTCCTTCGATAATAATATTCGTTGCGTTAGGAACATTGACCCCAACTTCAATCACAGAAGTCGAAACGAGAACATCAATTTCATGTTTATAGAATTGATTCATGACTTCTTCTTTTTTTATTTTTGACATTTTACTGTGGAGCGTTCCAATACGATAGTCCTTGAATTCAGTTTTTTTGAGTCGCCGTGCTTCTGCCATGACTGATTTTAATTGAAGGCTATTTTGTTTGTCAGGATCGGGCTCGTCAATACGAGGACAGATAACATAAGCTTGCCTCCCGTTCTCAAGTTCCTTGCAGATATGCTCATAGACTTCAGCTCGTTTGTTCTCATCATCGGGAACGATGCTTGTTTGGACAGGTTTTCTCCCGCTTGGCATCTGATCAACAACCGAAAGGTCGAGGTCTCCATAGAGTGTCAAGGCAAGGGTTCGCGGAATAGGAGTTGCCGTCATCGAAAGATAGTGAGGAATTCGGTGTTCTTTGGTTGTGAGTTCCATTCTCTGCTTTGTCCCAAAACGGTGCTGCTCGTCAATAATCACTAGGGCAAGGTTCTGGAAAGCTACCTTTTTCTGTATCAAGGCGTGAGTTCCGATAAGGATGGGGATTTCTCCATTTTTGACCCATTTGAGAAGCTGAGTTCGTGATATGTTTGTCCATTCTTCTTTTGCTATCTTGGAAGGGAATTTTCGACATCCTGAACCAGTCAGGAGCCCTATTTGAACATTTGATTTTTTAAAGTATTGAATAAAGTTCTCAAAAAGCTGTGTTGCTAGAACTTCAGTCGGCGCCATATAGGCAACCTGAAGCCTTCCAAAATCCTGCTTTTGGCCATTGGCTTTGCGAGGGCGGTTTTGGATAGTGAGATAGGCAGCGACGGCTGCGATAAAAGTTTTCCCTGAACCAACATCTCCCTCAACCAATCGTGTCATAGGGCGTACGTGTTCAAGATCGTTTTTGATGTGTTCAAGAGCATTCATCTGCGCTTCGGTAGGAGTAAAGGGGAAGCTTCCGATAAAAGATTTCATGAGAGAAGGATTTGATTCGAGTTGATAGCTGTGCATCTTTTCGTGTTTCATCCTTCTCAATTGGTTTTCTAATTGAATAAGAAAAATTTCTTCAAAGGCAAACCTTTTTCGCGCAGCATCAGCATCACTTTGTTTCTTTGCTGCATGGAGCCAGACGAGGGCTGTTTGGATATTGGGAAGGTGATACTTTTCTCGGATAAAGAGCGGCAAAGGGTCCTCGAGATTTTCAAACTCTTTTGACGAAAGGATTTTGAGAATCGCATGATAGATCCACTTACTTGTGATACCACGTGACTCTGGATATATAGGAAAGCCAAAAACTTCTTGCGCATTTGTTTCCTTTTGGAAAAGCGATTCATGAGCATCAATCGGCATATGAGAAACCTGTTCAAGCTCGGGATTGAGCATGCTTCTTTTGCCTTTTTGTTCTGATATTTTTCCTGTGATGCGAATGCTTTGACCGTCTTTTATTTTCTTTGCCAAAAAAGCCTGATGAAACCACGTCAGAGACAGCGTATCGTCATTGATATCAACGAGCTCCATATAGGCAGAAGGAATTTTTGTTTTGAAGGTTTTCCCGACACGAGGATTCTTTGCAATTCCATAAATGCTGACCATCTCACCAGGAGTCGCTTGAGCTATCGTTGTGACGTGGCTCATGTGGCTGTAGCGTGTGGGGAAATAATAAAGAAGGTCTCGTAGAGTAACAAGACCAAGCCGTTGTAACGCTTTTTTTTGAGTGGGGGAGAGTTTGTAGTTTTTTTCGATAGCGTTATGTATATCCATAAGAAGAGGGTTTATTTATTGAGTGTAGAGTATTTCTTCAACTCGAGAAATGATACTTTGAACTGAGAGATCTTTGTTTGCGATTTGTTCGTCTTTTTTGACAAAAGAAAGGATTGAATTGGTCTCGTTAATGATAAAAAAAGGAACGTTTGGTTTCCCTAGTTTTTTCCTAATAAGAGAAAGCGTTTCTTTTCCCTCGTATTCAAAACACGAAGTCCCTAATATCACCAAATCAATGTTTTGTTTGTGAGATTCATCAAGCCCCTTTTCGATGCGGTGCTCGCTGATGATATAGAAACCTTTTTTGTGGAGAAGATTTCCCAGTATTTCACGGAGAAAATCGTCATTTTCGAGGATAAGAATTTTCTTTCTTTCTTTTTTTTCCATGTCTTTATTATAGACTGGATTCTCTTTATTTCCAGTTCTTTATTTTTATTGAGAAAATGATAGGATAGAAGCGACATGAGGGCTTGTTTGTTTGATCTTACAAGCCTTTGTGTGCACACATTGGAGAGTTGGCTTCCGCCTGAGGCGGACCCAGTCCCTTGGACTGGGGGCGATCCCGAGGGACGAGCCTTTATCGAGTTTGCGAGATAGGTGAGAGCGGACGAACTGGTTCGACCACCCAACACGGGAGATGGTATTACTTACTTTCTTTTACGGCTCCAATATAATCAATAAAAAATACGGAGAGTTGGCTGAGTGGTCGAAAGCACCTCACTGCTAACGAGGCGTCCTGTCAAAGGGACCGTGGGTTCGAATCCCACACTCTCCGCAAAACACAAACTCATCCGACACAACGCGTTGGATGAGTATTGTTTTTCTGGATAAGTTGGGATAAGAAAAAAGCGAAGCGGTTTACGATCCGCCTTGGGCGGATTGTCGCAAGCGGCGGGGTCGAGCGAATGAGGTCGTAGTGAGTGCAAAGCACGAAACGAGACCCATGAGGGTGACCGAATTCCACACTCTCCGCGAGTACATAAAAAGCGCAAAATTACGCTTTTTATCGTATAGAAAATCTTTTGTTTTGGTGTAAAATGGAAGTATGAATAAGCAAACTATTTTAAAAATCTCAGATACTTTCGACGTTAATGCTATTTATGCACAGTATCTCCTCCGCGTTTCAGGGGAAAACAGCTCCACTGAAGATATTAAAAGAATTTTAGAAGAAAAACCAAAACCTTTTGTTAAATGGGTTGGAGGAAAGAGACAGCTTCTCAAACAATTTCGTGAATTAGGACTCTATCCACCAGATGATTTTGATCCTGTTACCAATACTTATTTTGAACCATTTGTTGGTGGCGGTGCGGTATTTTTTGACTTACTCCCTAAAAAAGCAGAGCTTTCTGATTTAAACAGAGAGCTTGTTGTTACCTATAACGTTATAAAAAGTGATGTTGAAAAACTTATTAAATCACTTAAAAAACATAAATATGATAAAGAATATTTTTTGAAGATTCGTTCTCAAAGAGTAGAAAAATTATCCGATCTAGAAGTTGCTTCACGTTTTATTTACCTTAACCGTACTGGATTTAATGGTATGTATCGAGTAAATAGCCGAGGTGAGTTTAATGTACCTTTTGGTAAATATAAAAACCCTCTCATTTGTGATGAACAGAATTTGAGAAGGGTTTCGAAAGTACTTAAAAACGTATTTATTAAACACCAAGACTATAAAGAGGTTTTGAAAAATGCGAAAAATGGTGATTTTGTTTATTTTGATCCTCCTTATTATCCTATAAATAAAACATCTTCTTTTACTTCATACACAAAAGAATCTTTTCTTGATAAAGAACAGATTGAATTAAGAGATACTTTTGTGAAACTTACCAAGCGAGGATGTTTTGTTATGCTCTCAAATTCAGACACACCTTTTATTAATAAAATATATTCAGGAATAAAAGGAGTAAAAATTAATAAGATTTTTGCAGGACGCTCAATTAATTCGAAAGCATCTGGTCGAGGAAAAATTACTGAAGTATTAATAACTAACTATTAAGAGAACGATGGATAATTTATTAGAGAACAATGATATTATTAAATGGTGTTTTAGAGGGATTACAGAAAAAACCTTAGCAGATACTTCAAACAACAAGATATTAAAAAGTTTTAAAAAAGAAGAAGATAATTGGGGAAATAGTATATTGGGTACGGAAAATAATGGGCAATGGACAACAAGGCTGTGCGAAGGTTTAGCAAAAGAAGCTTTAGAGAAAATAGGTAGAAAAAATGTTCGTCGTGCAGAGAATAAGGAGAGTAGTATTCGCAATAAAGAGTATAGACCCGACCTGGAATGTGACGATTTTGTTTATGAGGTGAAAGGTCGTAACTGGACGACATCTGGAACTGCTGGTGAAAAAATACTTGGGGTCCCTTTAAAATATGGTGAAGTTCCTCGACTGTATGATAAGCCCTTGCAAATTATTCTAGTTGGCTATCAAGAGTACGAAGCGCGTGAAGCATTTGGTTTTGGAGATCTTCTCGTTACACAGAAACAAACACCTGAATTAAGAGAAAGTCTAGCTTTTTATAAGGATAAGAATATTGAATATATTGGTTTTACGGATATATTAAAACGACTTAGGCTCGGACAAGAATATTGGAATGAATAAAAAGGTAAAACTTCATCCAGACAATTTTGAATTAGAATGCACTACTGTCTGGGCCTTTCCTCGACGAGGAAATTGGGCAACACACAAATCAGATTGGCGGGGAAATTGGTCTCCTGAGGTTGCTCGTAATCTTATACTTCGTTATTCAGACGAAGGTGATATTTTACTTGATCCAATGGTAGGAGGTGGAACAACTGCTATTGAAGCGAAGATTTTGAATAGAAATATTATTTGTTCTGATGTAAATGATAGTGCGCTTGAGCGAACAAAAGAGAGTTTGAAATTTGATGTAGAGAATAAGTCTTGGCAAAAAGTAGTAAAACGTGATGCAAGAGATTTGGGTAAGGCTGAAAATGATAGTGTTGATTTTATTCTCACGCACCCTCCGTATGCAGATATCATAAAATACAGTAATGGAGAAATAGAAGAGGATCTTTCAAATATTCATAATCTCGAAATATTTGCTAATGAGATCGAAAAGGTGGCTAAAGAACTTTTTCGCGTTCTTAAGCCTGGCAAATTCTGTGCAATTTTAATTGGAGATACTCGTAGAAATAAAATGTATCAACCACTCGCTTATCGTGTTATGGAAAAGTTTCTCAACGTAGGATTTCAACTAAAGGAAGATATTATAAAAAGACAATATAATTGCAAGGCTACTGGTTTTTGGGTAAAGAAATCCAAAGAAAGCAATTTTTTGTTAATCATGCATGAACATTTATTTATATTTCAGAAATAAAACCTTTAAGATAAAGGATACAAAAACACATTTTTGCTTATTTCATTTCTCCTTCGTAAAAGCTATAATCAAATCATTACTCACTAATCAAACAACACTATGGATCAAAAGGTAAAAGATTTTCTTCTTGCGGCAAAGTCAAAGGCGCTTGCAACGCTTTCTGCTGAGGGAGAACTCAATGTTATTCCTGTTTCAACCTTAAAAATTGTTGGGGATGATGTTGTTCTTGTTAATTATTTTATGAAGAAGACGTTACAAAATATTCTGGCACATCCTTCTGTGGCTCTTTCAGCGTGGATTGATATGGAGGGATATCAGATAAAAGGCGTTGTTGATTATCAGACCGAAGGAGCTCTCGTTGATGAGATACGCGTTTGGGCAGGGGAGCATTTCCCCGAGCGAACGGTTTCGGGCATTTTGGTGATCAAAGTACATGAAGTGTTCAGTGTTACGCCATAAAATTTTTATTTATCCTGAATATTCTGTGTTATAATAATCCGATATGTTGAGTCATATTGGATTGTTTTTATTGTGTATCGGTGGCGTGTGGTTCACCGCTGGAGCTATTGTTGATCTCGTTGATAGTATTGCAAAAAAGCTAAACAAGAATGGGTTCTTTGTTGCTTTTTTTGTTTTGGCTTTTGTTACGTCTTTGGGAGAGTTTTCGGTTGCGTTGAATTCGTTAGCGAGTGGAACACCTGCTATTTCGGTAGGAAATACGATTGGAGCGTCATTCGCATTGTTGATTTTGGTTGTGCCGTTGCTTGCCGTGATTGGAAATGGTATCAAGATGGATAAGTTCTTTGACCGATGGCGACTTGCTTTGGTTTTGGCTATTGTTGCGGTGCCGTCGCTTCTTGTTTTGTTTGGAACGATTAATTGGATTTCGGGGGTGGTTGCTTTGGGAGCTTATGTGATGCTTCTTTTTATGCTCAAAATCAAGAAAGAAAAGAAGGTTAATTCTGCAGTCAAAGTCCCTCTTTCACAGTTTCTTTATTCAGCGCATTTTTGGATTGATATTGCAAAAATCCTTGTTTTGAGTGGAATTATTTTTGTTGCTGGAAATGTGTTGGTTAAAGAAGCGAGTTTTTTTGCTCATCATTTTAATGCTCCAGAGTATTTGATAGGAATTCTCTTGCTGTCTTTTGGAACGAATGTCCCAGAGATTGCTGTTGCCGTTCGTTCGGTTCTCAAGAAAAGAGCAGAAGTTGCTTTAGGGAATTATTTGGGATCGGCAACTTTTAACACCTTGACCTTTGCTATTGTGGCTCTTTTCTCAGCACCTTTTGTTGTTGGTCAATCAGTATTTCTTGTTTCGTTCTTGTTTGTGGTGCTTGGTTTTGTTTTGCTCTATTTCTTTATTCGGTCCAAAGATATTCTCTCTCGTAGCGAGGGATATATCCTCTTGGGGATTTATTTTGCTTTTATTGTTATTCAGATTCTCCTCCTTATTCGTTTTGCGAATCAATAAATTTTTAATGAGCAAGGGCAATGCCGATAACGTTTCGTGCTCCTGCTTTTTTTAATACACGAATAGCTTCATTCATGGTTGCTCCTGTTGTAATGAGATCATCGATAATGATGATATCTCGTTGGAAAACTTTTGAGAGGTTTTTCTCCTTTATGGCAAAGCTGTTTTTGATGTTTTTAAGGCGTTCTTGTTTGTGGTTGATGAGCGCTTGTTTTTTGGTTTGTTTTATTTTGTTCAGGAGTTTTTTGTCGAAAGTTCCAGAAAGTTCTTTTGCAAAGAGACGAGCTATGTGCTCGCATTGGTTGGTGTTTGCTTGTTTTCGCCCTTTGTCTTTGTGAGGAGGAATAATAATAACGAGAGGGGAGAGGAAGAAAGAGAATTGTTGCAACTCAGAAATATTTTCTATCATGGATTGATAAAGCTCTTTGCTGATGAGAGCATCGCGAGAAGGGCTTGTGTATTTCTTGAGATGGAAGATGAGCTTTCTGACACGAGGGTCGTGGTAGTCATATAAGGCAAAGAGTTTCCTGTCGGGGAGTATCGGAGCAGAAGGGAGCTCTTCAAAAAAATCTTTCGAAAAAGGTTGTGGAAAAACCAAATCTAGAAAAAAGGAGAAAATACTCATATTGTGAGTATAACATTTTTGAGATGTGATATACTTATTTTGTATGTCTATAAAGGATAGTGTTACGGAATTTTTTTCTGGCTTAAAAAACAAAAAATCAGACACCTTTGTCGGAATTGATATTGGTTCTTCGTATATCAAAATTGTCCAACTCAAAAAAGAAAAGGGAAGAATCCTCCTCGATACCTATGGCTCGATTGCTTTGGGTCCTTATCAGGATGAAGGGTTTTCAGGGCAATTGACAAATCTTGAAGCAGAAAAAATCACTGAGGCTTTACAGAACCTCCTCGAACAAGCAAACGTTACTGCCAAGAGTGCCGTGATCTCAGTATCGTCTTCGACGAGTCTTATTTTCGTGCTCAAAGTACCTCCTGTTACCGAAAAGGAGCTTGCTGGAGTTATCCAGAATGAAGCACGAAAATACATTCCTGTTCCTCTTTCGGAAATTTCTTTGGATTGGTGGGTGATTCCTCAACGGGAAATGTACGATACCGCAGGAGTTCCTACCAAACGAGAAACCGAAGTCCTCGTTACTGCCGTGAGAAACGAAGTTGTTTTTCGCTACAACACAATTGCTGAGAGCATTGGAGCCTTTCGAGATGTTCGCCTTGAGATTGAGACCTTTAGCGCTGCACGAGGAAGTTTAAAACACGAGCTTTCTCCGGTGATGCTTCTTGACTTTGGAGCATCAGGAGTACGTATGGCAATTATTGAGCACGGTATTGTGCGTAAGTTTCGAGCGGTGAATCGTGGGTCTGCTTTCTTTACGAACACGATTCAAAAATCTCTCAATGTAGATTTTGCAGAAGCAGAGAATCTTAAGAAACAAGTAGGACTTAACCGAGAAAGTCCACGCCAAGAAGTGTATTCAATTATTCAATCAGGAATGCAGTATATTTTTTCTGAGATACAAAATGTTATTTTTGACTTTGAAAAAACCCATCAAAAACCCCTCAGCAAAATTATCCTTGCTGGAGGTGGTTCACGACTCCATTCTTTGAAAGACGAGATAGAGTCTCGCTATAATATTTTTACGGCTTTTGCAGATCCTTTTAGCAAAGCATCAGCACCAGATTTCCTTGATGATGTGCTCTCAAAGGCAGGGCCTGAGTTTGCGGTAGCATTAGGGCTTGCTCTTCAGGGGGTTGAGTAAGATTATTTCTTTTTTCGAGAAAAACCTTTATAATAAGTAAAGTTATGGATAGAGAATTTAAAACAACATTTATTCCAAAGAAAAACTTGGCTCAGGTGAAAGCTCCAGAGTCTCAAAGTGCAAAAAACCGAAGGAGTCTCTTGGGGATTCTTTCTTTTCTTGTTTTTATCGCTGCTATTGTATCAGCGGTAGGAGTGCTTATTTATAAAACAAGTCTTTCTGCAGTCGTTAACTCACGAATAGAATCTATCAACCGAGCAGAAAAAGCCTTCGAACCTTCTGCAATTGTTGAACTCAAAAAACTTGATATCAGACTCAGGGCAGGAACAACCCTTCTTGATAAGCACATTGCTATTTCAGATTTCTTTGATTCTTTTGCCGAATCAACTCTTCCAGATATTCGTTATGCTAATTTGACCTTTAACTATTCTCCAGAAGGATCAACTATCAGCGCCAAGGGAGAAGCTCGTGGCTATTTACAAATAGCACAGCAATCTGACATCTTCCGAGATAACCAGTTTATTCAGAACCATATCTTTTCTAACTTTGCCATTACTGATACCGGGAGAGTTACTTTTTCTCTTGATTTTTATCTTAACCCTTCTCTTATCAATTACGGAAGGACCGTTGTTAATCAGCAAATTCCAGATCTTGTTATTCCAGAGGGGATTATCATTCCTGATGATCAAGGGTCAGCTGGAACAGGAGAGAACGTTAACTTTAATCTAGGAGATAATAATTAAGCTTATGAAAAATCTTTTATCATATTTGGCAATTATTGCCTCTATCGCAATCTTTGTTCTTATTGTAAGACCGCAGTATGAACAAATAGGAGAGCTCAATGCAAAGGACGCTGAGCTTGAAGGAGTTCTCTCAAACGCACGACAACTGCAGTCAATGAGAGATTCGCTCTTGGAAAAACGAAACACTATCTCAAATGCGGACATTCAGCTCTTGGAAAAAATGATTCCTGACAGTGCTGATAATGTAAAGCTCATACTTGAGTTTGAACAAACTGCTCAAAAATACAATTTGGAAATAGCCTCTGTTTCTGCAAGTAAAGAAGAAAAAGCAAAATCTGGCGGGCTTCAAGAAGGTTTTGATATCGAAACAAATGACTATGGAGTCGTTACTTTGGATTTCAGCCTGCGAGGGGATTATGAAAACTTCCTTCTCTTTATTCGAGACATCGAAAGGAACCTTAGACTAACAGATATTCGCTCTCTTGATATTTCAACCTCTCAAACAGATTCGTATGTTACCTTCCAATACAAGATAACCATTGATACTTACTGGCTTAAAGACGCTCTTTACTAAAACTATGAAAAACAAACAAAACATAAAAAAAATTATCATAGGGCTTGTTGTTGCTATTGCGCTGCTTGTTGTGTATTCGTTTTTATCTTCACCTGAAGGAGCAAAACCATCTTCTCAGGGGTCACTTTCAAGTCTTGCAGGAATGGGTTCCTTGGGACAAGTTCAGAACACTGATGTTTCTTTGGCAAACTCAGAAATTTTGAAAATTCTCGGAAATATTCGTTCCATTACGCTTAATGATGATATCTTTAGTAATCCTGTATTTCGGTCCCTTCAAGATTCCCGATTCATTATTCTCAAGCCAACACGTATAGGAAGACCTAACCCATTTTTGCCTATTGGTTTTGATGTAGTGCTTCCAAGTATTTCTATCCCTGAAACAGAACAACCAGGAGATTTCTTTGATCAAGGGGGAGAAGATCCAGCCCCTCTTGAAGGAGGAGAGCTAGGAGAAGGAGATATTATTATTCCTGATCCTGTTCTTCCTGTTCGTTAGGACGATAAATAAAAACTTCTTTCACAAAGAAGTTTTTATTTGGTATTATAGAATTAGTTAAGCATATGAACTTCTTAGAAATTTTAGTAAAAAAAGGTCTCATCACTCGCTATCAAGTTGATGAAATTATCACCAGAAGCACCAAAGAGGAAAAGACTATTGAAGAGATTTTGGGGATTCTTGGAATTGAGGATCGAGTGATTTTAGATGCCAAGAGTGAGTATTTTGCTGTACCTAAAAAAGAAATTAACTATGAAGATGTTCCTATCGAAATTATCAAGAAGATTCCAGAAGAAACCGCACGTCTTTATCAGATGATAGCTTTTGGTTTGAGTGATGATGGCATTCTTGAAGTAGGAATGATTAACCCCCGCGATATTGAGGCGCAAAATGTTCTTCAGTTTATTACTGCGAAGACAGGAACTCCTTATCGAATTTATATTCTTACCGAATATGGGTACCAAAAGCTCATGGAAAAATACCGAGGGCTTTCAGGAGAAGTTGAAGATGCTCTTGAAGAGTACGTCAACATTGATGCCCCTGTTGATTCAATTGCTTCTGGTGGTATTCGAGGATCTCAAGAAGGGGAACGAATTGCGGAAGATGCTCCTATTACCAAGATGGTTGCGACCATTATTCGTCATGCCGTTCAGGAGGGAGCTTCAGACATCCATATTGAACACACGGGAGAACTTGTACGTGTGCGATTTCGTCTTGATGGAATTTTGTCTACCTATCTTGAACTTCCTAAAAATACCCACAGCGCTATCGTTGCTCGAATCAAAATTATGACCAAGACCATGAAATTGGATGAACGACGCCGCCCACAAGACGGACGTTTCCCAGCAATTATTGATGACCGAAAAATTGACTTCCGTGTATCGGTAATGCCAACTTTTTTTGGTGAGAAGGTTGTGATTCGTGTTCTTGACTCACAGCGGGGGATTAAAAAACTCGATGAGCTTGGGCTCACCCAAGACCAAAATGAAATGATACGTGAGGCAATTGCGCGTCCTCATGGGCTTATTCTCATTACAGGGCCGACAGGGTCAGGAAAGACAACAACGCTCTATTCGATGCTTGAAATTGTCGACAGAGAGACGAAAAACGTTGTTTCTCTCGAAGATCCTATCGAGTATCAGTTTCCTGGAGTTAACCAGTCTCAAGTTCATGCAGAGATTGGTTATACCTTTGCGAATGGGTTACGGTCTATCGTACGACAAGACCCGGATGTTATTTTGGTGGGAGAGATTCGAGACAAGGAGACCGCAGGGCTCGCTATCCAAGCGGCGCTTACAGGGCACCTTGTTTTTGCAACCTTGCACACGAATAGTTCTCTTGGAATTATTCCTCGTCTTGTCGATATGGGAGTCGATCCTTATTTGATTGCGCCGACGCTCATTCTTGGAGTAGCTCAGCGTTTGGTAAGAAAAATTGCTCCAGGAGCTGCTGTTGAGTCTCAGAACCAAGCAAGTATCAAAAAGATGATGGAAGAACAGTTCGCTGATCTCCCAGAAGAATATCGTTCAAAGATTAATTTTGATCGACCTATCTATGATGTTCAACCGACAGCTGACGCACCAAATGGTTTGCAAGGACGACTTGCTGTTATGGAAATGTTTAAGGTTGATAATGAAATAGAGCGCATTATTCTCGAAGAACCTACCGAACAAAAGATTTATGAAGCTGCGCGAAAGAAGGGGATGATAACGCTTAAAGATTCTGGATTTTTGAAAGGACTTGAAGGGGAAATTCCATTTAGCGAAATTAATTTACTATAAAGATATGAATACCAACTATATACAATATTTAGAGAATTTACTTTTGGTTCTCAAACGAGAGGGAGCGTCAGACCTCCACCTTTCTCACGGAAGAAAGCCAATCATGCGAGTAGAGGGAGATCTCATTACGATGGAAAATTACGATGTTTTGAGTAAAGATGACACCTTTAATATTCTCAAAGAGCTCGTTGATGAGCAAAAAATTTCAAATATTCTTCATCGTGAAGAAATTGACTTTTCGTATTCATATAAAGGAGAAATGCGATTGCGAGCAAGTGCGTATCTTCAGGACGAGGGAATCAACCTTGCTTTTCGTGTTATCCAAGAAGTTCGAGAGCTCGAAGATCTCAACCTTCCTCCAATTTTGGAAACTTTTGCTCAAAAGGAACAAGGGCTCTTTCTCATCGTAGGTCCTGTGGGGCAAGGAAAATCAACCACAATGGCAGCGATTATTTCCAAGATTAATCAGTCCCGCAAAGAAAGAATCATTACCATTGAAAATCCTGTTGAGTACCTCTTTCACGATAATCTTTCTATTATTGAACAACGAGAAGTTGGAGCCGATACGCTTTCTTTTGAAACAGGACTCAAGTCTCTTTTCCGTCAAGATGTGAATGTGATTATGGTGGGAGAGATGAGAAATCCAGAAACAATTTCAACGGTGGTTACCGCAGCCGAAACAGGGCACCTTGTTTTTTCAACTCTACATACCAACAACGCTGCACAAACGGTTGATCGTATTATTGACTCATTTCCCGCAGCTCAACAAAACCAAGTGCGTACTCAGCTTGCAGGATCTCTTATTGGTATTTTCTCACAACGATTGCTCAAGAGTCAGCGTGGGGGGATGGTTCCCGTCTATGAGCTTATGATTAATACTCCCGGAATCGCGAATCTTATCCGAGAGGGGAGAACTCATGAAATTAATACCCTCATTGAAACAGGTTTTGAGCATGGAATGATTGATATGAACCGCTCTCTTATCGAGTTAGTCCAAACAGGGCATATCACTATTGATGATGCACGACGGCACTCTTTGAATCCAAAATTATTAGATTCAATGATATAATAAACGAGTATGTTATTTAATTATAAAGTTATTACAAAAGACGGTTCTGAAAAGAAAGGACAAATCGAAGCAGTCAGTAGCGAAGTAGCGGTTGCAACCCTTCAGCGAAGAGATTATGTTGTTGTTTCAGTAACCCAGCAACAGCAAAAGGGAATTCTCAAACGTATTCCGTTCTTTAATACTGTCAAAATGAAGGACATTGTCCTCATGACCAAACAAGCATCAACCTTGTTTGAGGCACAGGTTTCTGCGGTAAAGACCTTTGAACTTTTGGGACAAAACTCAGAAAGTCCTATTATCCAAGATGCTCTTTCTGAAGTTGCTGAAGATATTCGAGGTGGAACATCTATCTCAGGAGCAATGGCTCGTCAGCCAAAAATCTTTTCAGATTTTTACGTAAATATGATTCGAGCTGGAGAAGAATCAGGAAATCTTTCAAAAACTTTTACTTTTTTGTCTGAATATCTTGAACGTAACTACGCCTTGAGTTCAAAAACAAAGAACGCATTAGTGTACCCTGCCTTTATTGTGGTAGTGTTCGTTGTTATTATGATTTTGATGCTGATAAAGGTTATTCCACAGCTTGCAGAAATCATTGAAGACGCAGGGCAAGAAGTTCCTCTTTATACCAAGGTGGTTATTGGGCTTTCGGATTTCTTTGTTCACTATGGAGTCTTTCTTTTGGTCTTGATTGTTGTTGCGGCATTCTTTGTGTGGAGATCTTTGGGAACACGATCGGGAAGAGAGCGACTTGATAATCTCAAAATTAATCTTCCAGGGTTTGGAAAACTGTATCGAAAGATTTACCTTGCTCGTATTTCAGACAACATTAACACCATGCTTACCTCGGGAATTCCAGTTATTCGAACCCTTGAGGTTGCAGGAGATGTAGTAGGAAATGTTATTTTCCAAAAAATCATGCAGGATACTGTCGAAGAAGTAAAAGGAGGAAACAGTATTTCAAATGCTTTTGAAAAACACGAAGAGATTCCACAGATTATGGTTCAGATGGTTAAGGTCGGAGAGGAATCAGGATCTATTGGAAAAATCCTCGAAACCCTTGCAAAGTTCTATAATAAAGAAGTTTCAGACACGGTTGACACCTTGATTGGCTTGATTGAGCCGGCAATGATTATTTTGCTTGGTATTGGAGTTGGAGGGCTTCTTATGTCTGTGATGATTCCGATTTACAATATTGCGGGAAGTATTGGTTAATTTTTTCTTTTTCTGTTATAATCTAAGGAGATAGACCACTTTAGATAGCTGGCTGTCCTTATAATTTATAAATTATTATTTATTACTATTTTTATATCATATGAATAAAAAAGGATTTACTTTGATTGAGCTTCTCGTTGTGGTAGCTATCATTGGTATTCTTGCAACGATTGTTCTTACCTCTCTTGCCTCAGCTCGAGCAAAGGCAAAGGATGCAGCAATCCAAGCAGCTCTTTCTGGAGCACGAACAACCTTAGAAATGTATAATCTTGATGAAGGAGAATATCCAGCAGCAGGAGAGGGAAATGACATGGAGAGTGAGTTAGTTAATGCTATTGAGAGTATTAACAAAAATAATAACAATGCAGGTTGGGACTATGCAACTGACGGAGATAATTATTATTTTGCAGCAGATCTTAATGCGGGGAATCAAGATGGTACCGTCTTTTGTGTAGATTCAACAGGTTTTGCAGGTATTGTCACTGATTATCCGGAAAGTGGTTACAGCTGTAACTAAACCCATAAAAAACAATCGTATGATTGTTTTTTATTTTGTCTGAAATATTTGTTATAATAGAAAAGTATGATTTTAAACAAACAAGAAGGTTTTACCCTTATCGAGTTGATTGTGGTGATTGGGCTTGCAGCAATGCTTCTCATCATTGCTCTTTCTGGTTTTAACACCTCAAAACAACGCGCACGAGACGATATCCGTGTAAGTGATATTCAGAAAATCCGCATTGCTCTTGAACAATATCGTTCAAGCTGTGGGGTTTTCCCTAACCAGCTCATAGGAGATGCTAACAACGCACGTGTCGGAACCTGTGATAAAAAACTTAAAGATTTTCTTGGGGTAATTCCAACACCTCCCGGAGTATCCTCTTCGGAATCGGATGATAATGAGGTCTCTGGATATCTTTATTCAGGATTATCAACTTCACTTGGAGGACCTTGTTATGAGTATCATATTGGAGCAGTTCTTGAGAATAAAAAATCAAACGAACTCAAAGAAGACCATGATTACTCAGTGCTCGCTCTCAATGCACCTTTTCGTTATAAATGCCAAGGAGCTGGAGACCCCATCTCAAATGCTGATAATGATGATGTTTATGGGATTTATGATTTTAGAAGTAGTCTCTCAAGGTAGTTTTGTATGAATGCTTTATTTGTTATTTTTTCTGGGATATTAGGGGCTCTTATTGGAAGCTTTCTAAATGTTGTTGCTCTTCGTCACAATACGGAGAAAGGACTTGGGGGAAGATCCCGGTGTTTTTCTTGTGGACACACACTGGCTTGGTATGAGCTTATTCCTTTTGTTTCTTGGCTTATTCAAAAGGGAAGATGCCGACATTGTTCTTCTCGTATTAGTCCGATGTATTTTCTTGGTGAAGGTTTGGGATTTCTTTTCTTTGCTCTTGTTGCTGCACGAGGACTGTGGCAGGGATTTTCTTTTTTTGAAACAGGGTATCTGTTAGGAACACTTGTTCTTTTTGTTCTTGCTGCTTTTTTTGTTGTTATTTTTTTGTATGATATTCGACATAAAATTATTCCTGATACTTTCTCTTTTGCCTTTGTTGTGCTCGCTTTTGTTTCGCTCTTTTTCTTTTCTTTCCAGTCAGGGGTTTTTGTATATTCAGGGATTCATTTACCAGCTTTTGTCGATATTCTTGGGGGAATTGTGGTTCCACTCCCGTTTTTTCTTGTTTGGCTTTTTTCAAAAGGAAAATTTCTTGGATTAGGGGATGTTAAACTCATGATGGGGATAGGTTTTCTTTTTGGAATTGCGAGGGGTTTTTCTGTTATTGCGCTTTCTTTTTGGATTGGAGCAGTTTTTCTTCTCTTTTTTTATGTGAGGCAGTTTTTAGACTCTTCGTTGCTCCGAGAAACGAAAAAAGGTATAATGCAAAAGGAAATTCCCTTTGCTCCTTTTCTTATTGCGGGATCTCTTCTTGGAATTCTCTTTCATTTTAATTTTTTTCCTTTTTAAACTATGTTGCTTCAGAGAGACAAAAAAATACCCTTACAAGGAGGTTTTACCCTCATTGAGTTTGTTGTTGTAATGATCATTTTTGCCATTATGTCGAGTGTGAGCCTCTTTAATTACAACGCCTACCGAAATCGTATCGAGTATACAAATCTTGCTCAGGATATTGCTCTTACAATTCGACAAGCACAAGTGTATGGACTTTCGGGAACCGATCGACGAATTGGATCAGATGTTATCAACCCTAATGTTCTTTTTGGGAGTATGATTGTTGATATTACTCAAGACCGATCAATCCGAGGTGTTGCCATTAACCCAGAACAAAAAACACTTATTCTTTTTGATGATACTAATCGAAATAGGATTTTTGATGAGACAAGTGATGTTGTCATTGATCGGAGAACAGTGACAGACAGTGCAACGAAGCTTTCGGTGTGTTTCTCGATGATATTCAGTGACAATGGTGAATGTGAGGAAGAGCTTTCTTCTGATAATTATGCTTATATCACCTTTACTCGTCCGTACCCAGAACCTTCTATTCGTTATGATGGGGTAAATTATTCTCAGTTTGTATTAATCATCAAGGATAAAAATAACAATCCGAAGATGAAGGTAGAAGTAACTCCTTCAGGACAAATTGCAGCAAAAAAAATATGAGTTTAGTTTTGTATAAAAAAAATCAATCAGGTTTTACCCTTATTGAGATCATGGTTTCCGTTTCTATTTTTGCCATCATTATGGTTGTTGGGATGGGGGCGTTGGTAAATGTGACACAGTCGTATCAGGTTTCGCATAAAGAAAAAGAAGTTCACGATTCTCTTAATTTTGTCCTTGAGTCAATGACACGAGAAATACGACTTGGTAAGAATCATAGAATTTTTGCCTCATTACCACTTTCTATTGATCCACAAACACCAGGAGCCAACGGATCAGGAAATTCTATTGGGTTTCTTGCTAATGATGGGCGAGGATATTTTGTGTACTCTTTTGGTGTTGACGGAAAGATACAGCGAAGTGTTTATAGCCTTTCTACAGGGCAGTTGATTCAGAGAGATAATTTAAGCTCAAAGGAGATTGTTGATATTGTGAATCTCCGGTTTTCAATAATTGGAATGAATTCATATAGTTCAGGCGATCTCCTTCAACCTGCTATTATGATACAGGTTCAGGCACGAGCAAAAGGAGAAACGCGTGTTTCAACAATTCAAACGCTCGTGTCCCAAAGATCTCTTGACGTTTAAATCGCGAGTTACATAAACTAATGTTATGAAAAAAAATACCTTAAAAAAGAATACATCAGGATTTACTCTTGTTGAGATGATTTTGGCTGTTTTTGTTTTTTCGCTTGCTTTGGCAGGCTTGATGACTATTTCTTCTCGTGGACTTAAAATCTCAAAAGAATCTCAAAATCAAGTTATCGCCGATTATCTTGCTCTTGAGGGGGTTGAGGTTGTTCGAAACCTTAGAGATTCTGCCCTTCTTCGTTTCTCTAACCAGAACAATTGGCAGACCGTCTTTAATCAAGATGGATGCTTATCAGCAAGTGAGCTTGGTGCAGCTTGTAGTTTTTCTTTTACCACAGGGGATACTCCTATTCGAATTCATCCTTGTGTTGATGATTGTAAGGTTTATCTAAATTCAACCCAGGGGACCTATCGACAGTTTGGGACAGTGCTTAACAATCCTGGGTATTCGGATAGTGGGTTTACGAGAAAAATTTTTCTCAAAACAACTAATAACCCAGAAGAAATTGTTGTTATTTCTCGAGTAGAATGGGGAGGTAACTCTGTTGAATACACGAATGATCTCTTCTTGTGGAATAATCTTATTTAATGAGTATGAATAATTTTTTTAAGCAAAAAGGAATACAAAAAGATCGCGGTTTTGTTATGTTGTTTTCGGTTCTTGTTGCTGCTCTTATTCTGCTGATTGGAACAGGAATTTTTTCTGTTATTCAAAAAGAAGTTGTTTTGTCTTCTTATGCGAGAGAATCACAACGTGCTTTTTATGCAGCAGATTCTGCTTTGGAGTGTGCACTGTATGCAGATATTGTTGGGGTCGGAACGCCAAACCCGACAACTCCTTTTACCGTTAATCCACCTTCACCATCTCATGAAGTTAATTTTTCTTGTGGGGAAGTTGAGACAACCTCTACCTACCTTGGAGGAGGAACAGGAACAACAATGTATCAGTACCCATATGTTTTTAGATATAGGAATAATAAAAACACAGCGCAAGATATCAGCTGTGCATATGTACTTGTTGAAAAAAACCTCAAAGAGAACGGAGTCCCAACAGATTTAAGCGTTGTTGAAGTTCGTATTACAGCAATTGGGTTTAATGTGTGCAACACACTCTCTGGATCCGGGGGGCAAACTCCAGGGGACAATAGTTCATCACTCACTGTTCCTGATTTTAACGATCCAACACTCCTTGAAAGACGCATCAGTATTACTTATAATCGCTAAAATATAATATGAACGAAGAAAAGATCCAAAAAAAAATAGAGAAACTTGTTCAAGAGTTAAATTATCATGCGGATCTTTATTATCAGAAAGATAATCCTGTTATTTCGGATAGTGCGTACGATTCACTCTATGAGAAACTTAGATCTCTTGAATCGCGTTACCCTGAGTTTATTTTGGAAAACTCACCTACACAGAGAGTTGGGGGAAAGACACTTCAAAGTCTTGAAAAAGTTACCCATCATTTTCCTCAATGGTCTTTTGATAATATTTTTAGTTTTGAAGATTTGCAACTTTGGGAACAGCGGGTTAAAAATTTTCTTGCCAAAGAGGGAATTTTTGAAGCTCTTGAATATGTTGTTGAACTCAAAATTGATGGATTGAAAGTCATTCTTGATTACAATGGAGGTCTTTTCCAGAGAGGCGCTACTCGTGGGGATGGAAAAATAGGAGAAAATATAACAGCAAATTTAAAAACTTCAAAAGACATTCCTCTTAGGGTTTCTGAAAAGAGGAGTTTTTCAGTTATTGCTGAAGCGTGGATAGAAAAGGCAAAGCTTGAGGAAATAAACAAGAAAAGAATGAAGAACGGAGAAGAGCCTTATGCAAATCCACGAAATCTTGCAGCAGGGACACTAAGGCAGCTCGATAGTACTGTTGTTCGAGATCGTGAAATAAAAATATTTTCTTATGATATTGATTCTAGAGAAGTTTTTTTTTCATCTCATGATGAGGAGCTTAAGTTCTTGGGTGCAATGGGTTTTGTTGTAAATGATGAGACCAACATATTCCCAGATATAAAAAGTATCCAAGATTTTTACGATTCGTGGACAAAGAAAAGAGTCTCTCAATCTTATGGAATTGATGGTCTTGTTATCAAAATAAATAATAAGGTTGTTTGTCGTGCGCTTGGCTATACTTCAAAATCACCTCGTTTTGCAATAGCGTATAAGTTTCCCGCTGAGCAGAAAATAACAGAAGTACTTGATATTCATCTACAAATTGGAAGAACAGGAGTTTTAACCCCAGTTGCTGAACTGCGGGCTGTTGATATTGATGGGTCTCGTGTAAAAAGGGCAACGCTCCACAATGTGGATGAGATTGAACGACTTGGTTTAAAAATTGGTGATACTATTGTTTTGGAAAAAGCAGGAGATATTATCCCTAAAATTAAAAAAGTATTAGTTGATTTACGAGACGGAACAGAAAAAGAATTTAACATTGAAAGGTATCTGAAAAAAAATGCTATTCAGGCAGAGAAAAAGACTACATCGTCAGGATTGACTCAGTGGTATGTCTCAACCAAGAATGATGAAGTTTTTATCCAGAAACTTATTTATGCTGCATCAAGAAAAATACTCAATCTTGAAGGTCTCGCAAAAAAACATATTCGAACTTTTTATGAACGCGGGCTTCTTAAAACTCCTGTTGATTTTTTTACTTTGAAATTTTCCGATATTATTCACATCCCACTTTTTAAAGAAAAATCAGCAAATAATATTTTAAATTCTGTTGAAAGGGCAAGAAAACTTCCTCTTGATAAGTTTATCCTCCTTCTGGGTATTCAACATGTAGGAGAAGAAGTTTCCACCCTCTTTGCAAAACATTTCAAAAACCTCCAAGCTTTTCTTGGTGCCCAATATGAAGAATTTTTATCTATCCATGGAGTTGGTGAAAAAATCGCAGAGGCAAGTTCTGATTTTCTAGAAAATAAACAAAATAGTATCTATATCCGAGAACTCTTGAAGCACATTCAGGTAATATCTCTTGAGAATACAAAAAAGACGGGGGCACTTCAAGATCTTATTTTTGTTATTACCGGGACGCTTGATTCGTTTTCACGAGAGGAGTTAAAGGAGAAAATTATTACTCAAGGAGGGAAGACGGCAGAACAGGTAAGTAAGAAGGTAGACTTTCTTATCGTTGGGAAAAATCCTGGATCAAAACTCAAAAAAGCACAAGACTTGGGAGTTCACATTCTTGATGAGAAGGCCTTTTTCGAAAAATTTCCTCTTAGATAGGGTAGCTTTTTTTATTATTATTTTTTTGTATACTAACTATATGAATATTGATGATATTAAAAAGCTTGCGGATCTTTCTCGTTTATCAGTAAGTGAAGAAGAGCTCAACTCATATCAAGAAGGTTTTACTCAGATACTTGCTTATCTTGATTCTATTAAAAAAGTTGATGTCCAAAACGAAGAGGCTTTTTTTGTTACTCATAATGTTGTCAGAGAGGACGAGCTCCCAGGGGGATTTTCTTCTGGGGAAGTCCTCGTTGCTGCAGCGCCACAAAGAGAACAGGATTTTATAAAAGTTAAAAAAATTATTTAACCAGCGTTATGAATTTAGAGAAACTTGGAATTAAGGAGCTACAAGAGATGCTCAGGACAGAAAAAATTACAAGAGAAGAACTCTTCTTGTTTTTTCAAGATAAAATTAAAAATGGAAATGAATCGATAAACGCTTTTGTTGAGACCTATTCTTTTGAAGATGCAAACAAGACAGAACACCCCTTATCTGGGATACCTGTCGCTGTTAAGGATAATATTGCTTTCACTGGGAAAAAAATGAGTGCTGGTTCAAAGATGCTTGAAAACTATCAAGCCCCCTATGACTCTGCTGTTGCTGAGATTTTTAAAGAAATTGGAGCGCCTCTTTTGGGGAGAACAAACATGGATGAGTTTGCTATGGGGTCTTCGACCGAAACCTCTTATTATGGTGCAACAAAGAATCCCCTCGATACTTTGAGGGTTCCTGGAGGGTCTTCTGGTGGTTCTGCTGCGGCTGTTGCAGCGGGGATGGCTCCTTATGCCCTTGGAAGTGACACAGGAGGCTCAATCCGCCAACCAGCAGCTTATTGTGGTGTTGTCGGTCTTAAGCCTAGTTACGGGGCAGTTTCTCGACGTGGGCTTATTGCGATGTCTTCTTCTCTTGATGTTATTGGTCCTATTACTAAATCAGTTGAAGACGCAGAACTTGTCTTCGAGGCGATTGCTCGACACGATCCTCTTGATAGCACTTCGGTTCCGCATGAAGAACGAAGGAAATTTCAAGAAAAAAATATTAATGGGAAGGTGATTGGTGTCCCAAAAGCCTTTCTTGAACGTGAAGGTATTGCTCCAGATGTTTTGGAAAATTTCTATGCATCACTTTCAAAAATGGAAAAATCTGGTTATCGTATTGTTGATATTGATCTTCCCCACCTCGATCAAGCACTTGCGGTGTATTATATTGTTCAGCCCGCAGAGGTTTCGTCTAACATGGCTCGATATGATGGTGTTCGTTTTGGATTTTCTTCGGATCATGCAGGAGATCTTTTGGATAGTTACGTATCGACTCGAACTAAAGGGCTAGGGGATGAAGTAAAACGTAGAATTATGTTAGGAACCTATGTTCTCTCATCAGGATATCATGACGAGTATTATTACAAGGCACAAAAACTTCGAAATCTTATTACTCGAGAGATTCAAGAAGCTTTTTCTCATGTTGATATTATTGCGACACCAACAACACCTCATACAGCCTTTCGGTTTGGAGAAAAGAAGGATCCTCTTTCTATGTATTTAGAAGACCTTTTTACCGTTCCTTATAATTTATCGGGGAATCCAGCTCTCTCAATCCCTTCAGGGTTTGACCAAGACAAGCTTCCTTATAGTATACATTTTGTTGCACCTCTTTTTTGTGAGAAAAAACTTTTTGAAGTTGGTAAAGAGTTTGAGTCTTTAATGTTATAATAAGGGTATGGATTTTTCAGGTTTACTACTTTTTCTTCAGGTTGTATCGGGGATTATTTGTGCTGCTTTGATTTTCGGAATTATTCGTTCCTGGTTAGGGAAAACCGAAGTTTCGGATAATCAAGCGAAAAAACTTGCTGAATATTTTTATCTTAAAAAAGATATCCCTACTCAAGTAAACCCTGCTGTTGAAAAATGGAATCATATAACAAAACTTTTTCGGTCTCAAGATCCAGCGGCTATCAGAATGGCTCTTATTGACGCTGATATTCTTTTAGAAAAAATGATTACCGATATGGGATATGTTGAAGATTCTTTTGGTGAGAAGTTAAAACACATGCAAAGAGACAATATTCCTTGGGTTCAAGCTGCATGGGAGGTGCATCTTTTGAGAAACAAACTCGCTCACGAAGGATCGCATTATCTTTTAACAGATAGAGAAGCGTATCGCGCTTTTAAAATTTACGAAAATATACTTTTTGGAACTCAGTATCTTGCATAATTTTTATTTTGTGTAATGATAAGGTCCATAGCGGGATGGAGTAATGGTATCTCATCAGGCTCATAACCTGAAGACGCTCGTTCGAATCGAGCTCCCGCAACAATATTTTCCCCTTTCATACTGAGAAAATAAAAAATCATACAGAAGTATGATTTTTTATTTTGCGCGCCAGACGGGACTCGAACCCGCAACCTCCCGCGTGACAGGCGGGTGCTCTAACCAGTTGAGCTACCAGCGCAACACATAAAATACTAGCATATTCGTGCTTCTTTGCAAGATTTTAAATTTGGAAATCTTTGTTTTTATGATAGGATTTATCATATTGTCGGGGTAGCTCAGACGGTTAGAGCGTAGGACTCATAAACCTAAGGTCGTGGGTTCAATTCCCACCCTCGACACAGAATAACAAAAACCATACAAAAAATTTGTATGGTTTTTGTTATTAAAAAATCTTTCGGAGCCACCGCCCGGGATTGAACCGGGGACCTCCACCTTACCATGGTGGCGCTCTACCAGCTGAGCTACAGCGGCTTCCCAACTATTGTAATGGGTTTTAGAGAAAGAACAAGTTTTTTGTTTTTGAAATTGTGATATAATAAGAATATGGATCCACTACAAAACAACCAAGAAAATACTCCCTTTTTAGAAGAAAAGAAGTCATCTTCTCTTATTTGGTACATTATTTTTTTTATTATTATTGCACTTCTCGCTACTTGGTATTTTTATACCAATAAGACCTTTGAGAAGAAAACCCCCCTTGATGAAGCACTTGAAATAGCCGATATGGGTTACACCGATGATTCTGATGAGCAAGGGACATTACAAAGCTTTATTCCTATTAAGTCAGTACTTGTTGTTTCTGATACTTCACAGTTTCCCCCACAAAAGAAAATTCTTATTTCAGGAGAGTTCTCCCATTCTTGTACAGTGCTTAATGAGCCAGTTTTACTGAGGGATGTTAACACCTTTTATCTGACCCTTACTTCTTCACAGGGACAGGGGGTTTGTGATGCTGTTCCAACTCCTTTTGAAACAAGTGTTGTAATTTCTCTTGAAAATCTTAATGTTGGAGATTATGTTGTTGATATCAATAACGGACAGGAGAGAGTAAGCTTTTCTGTTAGTTCTCATGATCTTATTGACTTTACCTCTGCGCTTAATTCTTCAAAATAAAAAGTATTGCATTATTGCAATACTTTTTTGATATCTTCGAGTTGTTCCTTGGTAATTTTTTTGAAATTTCCAGGAAGCATTTTGGGAGCAGAGATGGTATTGATCCGTATTCTTTTGAGAGAGAGCACGGTAAGATTGCAGGCATTTGCCATCCTTCGTATTTGGTGTTTTCTTCCTTCTCGTAAGGTAATGCTAAAGCTATTTTTTGAGAGTTTTTTTGTTTTCGTTGGAAGGGTTTGTCCGTCTTCGAGCTGTATCCCTTGAGACATTTTTTTGAGCATAAAGGGGAGAACGTCTTCTCTTACTGTTACAACATATTCCTTTTCAATAAGGTGATCTCTCCCCGTAATAGCCTTGGTAACCATCCCGTCGTTTGAGAGGAGAATAAGACCCTCGCTTTCTTTATCTAGCCTTCCTACGGTGTTTAGATGAGAGAACTGAGGAAATACATCAAAAATATTTTTTCCTGTTCCAGTGTCCTTTGAGGAGAGAACTCCTCGGGGCTTATAAACAAGAATAGTTTCTTTCTCTTTGAGTTCTTTTTTAATCTCTTCGTCAAAACTTAATATCTCTGTTTTTGGGTTGAATTTTTCACCAGGAGAGACTCTTTTGTTATTAACAAAGATTCTCCCTTCTTGAAGAAATTTTTTTGCCTCACGTCGTGACATAATACCTCTTTCTGAGAGGTACTTTTCAATTCTCATAGACTCTTCTTTCATTATTTTGTGTCAACAATCTTAGTAGCTGGGTAAAGGGCGATAAAAAGCATAATTCCAATAATAAGAAAGACGAGGTTATAGGAAGGAGCAAAGAGTCCTGTGATAACCGCAATGAGTGGCGCAACAAGGTATCCAAGGGGGATTGCTTTTCTTTGGAAGCTTATGGCGTCAACATCGTGATCATCAACAATTTTAAAGAAATAGCTTTCAGTTGTTGCTTCTACAATACTTATCCCTATTCGAGAAAAGAAGAATAACCCTGCCCATACGAGAACACTTGTTGATGTAACGATGGCGAACAAAACACTTGCTATTCCGCCAATCACATACCCAAAAATCATCATTTCTTGTTCACCAAAATATCTATCTGCCAATTGTCCAACAGGGTATAGAAAGATCAAAAAGGGAAGGTTGGTAACCATGAGGAGAAGCCCAATTTCAGACCAATTAAAGCCAATTGCATTGTGAAGATGGAGTGGCATGTAAATCATGGCACTTGCATAAAAAAGCTGAAGAAAGAAAGCAAGGGCAAAGATATTTTTTCTATTTCTGTTGCTGAGGAGATTCTTTATTCCCTTGGTAAATGAAACAGGTTTTGGTTTTTTGAAGGCTACTTTTCTAAAATGAGAGAGAAAAATCAAGAGTGCTGCAAGGACACCAAGAAGACCAAGAACATACACAAGCGAAATTCCAAAACGGTCAATAATATATCCAGCAGGAATAGGAGCAATTGCCCAGGTGAGATTTATAAGAACGAGAAACAATCCGCGAATTCTTCCTGTAAACTCATCCATTGAAAAATGCTCTAAAATAATATCAATAGAGAAAATAATAAAAGAGTTCAGTGAGAGCATAAATGCAAACAAAATAAAATGGAAAAAACTTGCTGGGAGAAAAAGAAGACCAAGCAAAACCCCTCCGAGAGTGGAGAGATTTATTAAAAGAAGTTTCCGAACACCAAGCTTACTTATTATTTGAGAAGAAAAACTCAAGAGGATGAGTGTTATAATTGCGTTTGTTATATAGATACTGCTTATTATTGTATTTCCCCAACCAAAACTCTCAATAAAACTTGAGTTGATGTAACCAGTAATTGCAACATAGAGAGAAAAGGCAAACATTGCAAGAAAAACAATTTTTAAATTTTTTAGATTTTTCTGAGGCATGTTTTTATTGTATTAAAAATGGCCAAACATGACGAGTTTTACTAAACCAATGCCGAAGAGAATTAAATCTATCTGCTGCAGAGGTAACAGAAATGCTTGCCCCTTTTATGTTTTTTGGGAATGCGTAAATAAACGATGGGGAATAAAGAAAGATAGCTGGTTTCCCGGCATTAATAAGGTTTTCTATTTTTTCAGTATTATCAGATCCCGTTCGAAGCTGCTCTAGAGCAACATCAAGCTCAGTATTTTTGAATAGACTTACATTGAGTCCTGGATCGCTTATTTGAGTTGAGTGCCAGAAAGAGTAAAGATCTGAAGATCGTTCAATTTCGTAACCAAAAAGTAAGGCATCGTAATTTCTTGGTCTGATAATGTTTTGGGTAAGGTTGTTTTCTTCATAAAAATGAGTACTTACGGTGACCCCTATGAGTGCCAGATTTGCCTTAATTTCTTCTGCGACCTCTTTCATTTCTTCAATATCAGGAGAAGCAATATCAAAAGAAAGGAGTGTTGTATTTTTGTTTATCTCTTTTGAATACATTCCTTCCTCATTCTTTTTCCAGCCCTCTTCTTCAATGAGTTTTTCAGCTTCAGATGGGTTGTAAGGAATATTAAAATTCATATTTCCCAAGGCAGAATCAATTTCACTTGCGTAAGAAAAAAATACGGTATCGACAATTGACTGCTTATCTATTGCAAGCTCAAGGGCCTGTCTTATTTTCTTTGACTCGAGAACAGTGTTTTCAGCTGGATTCAAGAAAAGAGCAAAGACGCGTGGAAGTTTTTCTGAGTATACCGTGTAGTTTTTTGGAATCTTATTAATAAGCTTTGGAGAAATTCCGTAAGCAGCATCAATTTTATTTTTCTTGAGTCCTTTGATAAGATTATTTTCATTTTCAAAAAAGATAAGAGAGATTTTCTTTATGTTGGTTTGTTCTACGGCGTTTTTGTAACGCTTGAGAATGTATTGAGTAGGAGATCCATCTTTTCGCGTTTCTATTTTTTTTATGGAATAAGGTCCATAAGCAACAGGTTTGGTATTGAGAATACTGAAAATAAATTCTTGCGGACTTATTTTTGACCAAACATGCTTAGGAATAACTCCTATTTGTAATAAAGAAAGAAAGTCTCCAAATGGACGAGGGAGAGTCAGTTCGATACTGTATTTATCAATGATTTTTGGAGAAACACCCTTCCAAGTAGATTCAAGCGGGCTTTTTGTAAGAGGGTCTTGAATTGATTCAATAGTAAAAAGAAGGTCTTCAGCAGTAAGATTAACCCCGTCATTAAAATAAATATCTTTTTTAAGATTAATTCGATATTTGAGCTTGTCTGGTGATATTTCTACTGATTCCACAAGGAGATTGTCAAAAGAACCATCTTCCTTGGGAGAAAGGAGTGGGGTAAAGAACAAACGAGTGAGATCCTTGTCTGTTTGAGTTTGTGCCAAAATAGGATTAATAAACCGCGGAGTCCCTACGATTCCTTCCTTATACGTTCCTCCGATTGATTTTACCTCGACCTTAAAAGATTCTAAATATGACCAAAGACCAATAAGAATGGCAAGAAATAAAAGAGAGACCAAAAAAAATATTTTTTGTCTTTTTTTAAATGTGGTTTTTTTATTCATGGTTTATTTTTACTTATTTACTTACAACAATGATTATTGAAATAAGGGTAAAAAGAATTCCAAGAACTATTGAAGACTGAAAAAGAACTTTATCAAAACCACGTCGTGTGCTTTTTCCTGATGAGACAGAATCACTTCCTCCAAAAGATCCACCAAGGGATTCTTCTGATTGCTGGGGAAGAATACTAATAATAAGGAGTACTGCGGTAATAACCTGAAGTACTGGTAGTATGTTTGCAAGTGTTATCATAACGATATTATACTATCAAAAAAATAAATTTAAAAAATTGACTATATTGTTTTTTGTTATAAAAATATAATCTTTGTTTTTGTTTGTTTCTTTTTTTTGATATACTATAAAAATATGAATGAGATAAAATATCAAATAACCCAACTTATTTTTTTAATTCTTCTTGGGCTCGGTGCTTACTGGGCACTTACTCACTTGGATAACGGGGTTTCTTACACCTCAGAAAAACTTGTTCAACAACAAGACCTTACAGAACAAAATGATATTGAAGATCAGGAGATAGATCTTTTCCCTGAAGTAGAAATAGGTGAGAGGTCCGAAACACCTACTGAAGAAACTGAAAGCACTCCTTCTGAATCAGAAACTTCCTCACAACCATCTCAACAACAGCAAAGCTCTTCTCATCCAGAACTTGTTTCAGCTCTGGAGAAGCTCATTAGTGATAATATTTATATGAAGGTGGGGAGTCGTGGAACTCGAGTAGGAACGGTACAAAAATACCTTGCTCTTTATTTCTCTGATAAGAATGTTTCTGTTGATAATGATTACGGAAACGGAACTCGTGATCTTGTCCGTGAATTTCAAACAAAAGAAGGGCTTGATGCTGACGGACAGGCAGGGCCTTCAACCTACCAAAAGATGATAGATCTTCTCAAAAAAAATTCATAATATTTTAAAAGATTCTTCTTTTTAAGAAAGCACTTCACACGAAGTGCTTTCTGCTTGCCCCCATCCCAAATATATGTATAATACCCATACAGTTCTGTAACAAATGAATGATGTCCAAGCAAATGGAACAACCAAGATCCAATCGGTTGTTCCGTTCTGTGAAATAGAGTAAAGAGATA
>JAQVEZ010000004.1 GCA_028697455.1 Minisyncoccota bacterium | reverse complement strand
GGAATGTTCATGGGCTTATCAAAACAGGAAACCCAGCACTCAACCCACAAAGAATTCGTGATATTAGGGAGAATTCAAAGATACCTTTGGTTCTCCATGGAGGTTCAGGGATATCAGATGAAGACTTACTTCGTGCGATTGATGAAGGAATTGTTCTTATCCACATTAGTACTGAATTGAGAGTTGCGTATCGCAAGGGGCTCGAGGATACTTTCAGAGAAAAACCTCAAGACCTTGCTCCTTATTCATTTGTTTCCCTGAGTAAAGAGCTCGTAGGGGAGATAGCATATTCAAGAATGAAGCTTTTTTGGAAGATTTCATAAAACTTGACAAAACTTGTATTTTGTTACATAAAACTATTGACATATTGACAAAAGAAATGGTCTTGCTATCATTTTGAGAGTTCCTTTCGTGGGAACTTTTTTAGTTTTGGAGTTTCGCGGAGCACACATCGCACCTTATGACGAAAAATATAAACACTAAAAAAGCTATTTTAAAATCTTTTATTAAGAATTTTTATAAATCTCTTATTGTTGCTTATTCTTTTTACCTTGCTTTTTCAACAAACGCCCTTGCTTTAACAGCAGAAGCTCCTTCGGGAACAACTAATTTCAAGCAAATCATTGTTGATAAACTGGTAAAAGGTGATCCATCTCAAAAGGAACTGGATGCTCTTGATCAAGAGCGAGTAGAAAAAATACGAAAGTATTTTGCTCGATACAACCTTCCTTTACAACACGAGGCAGAACACTTTGTTGAGTATGCACATAAATATGAGATTGACTGGCGTCTCCTTGCCGCGATTGGGTTCGTTGAATCTACCGGAGGGAAGTTTGCTTGTCAGTCAGCTAGCTACAGTGCTTTTGGCTGGGGTTCATGTAAGATTAACTTCGCTTCATACGAAGAGTCTATTGATGTTGTTTCTCAAAACCTTGGGGGACACAACCCAAACACTGCACGTTATTACGCAGGAAAGGATGTAAAAGGAATTTTAGAAACCTATAACCCTCCTCATATTGTGCCTAATTACGCAAGTAAAGTGATGCGCCAAATGGACATTATTGATGCACAATAATAAAAACCGCCTCTTTTGAGGTGGTTTTTATTTTATTTTATATCAGAAGTCTTTGGCCGTTAGACTCAATGACATCCGTAACTTCGTACAGAAGGGATTCTCCAATCTGAGAATAGATGAAACGGTAGTTTGTTCCATAAATTCTGTTGAACAGAGCAAGGCCTGTTTTTCTGCTTCGAAGTTCATCGAAGCTCATTTCTTTTTTAAGTCCAAGGACTTTTTTAAGAAATGGGAAGGTCCCTTTTTCCTTCCAGTTCTCATATTTTTGGACTTTTTCTTGGATTTCAAGAATTGTCCATTTCTTTTTTCCCATATTTTTTCTTCTTTGGTTTAACTATAACAATAATTAACCCCATAAGTCAAGTTTTTGTTATGATAAAATTTAAAACGATGAGAAAAACAATTCCAAAAAAATATTTTATTGAGTCTGATGTTTTTCTTGCTCACAAACCCGTGGGGATTTCTTCTTTTGGTCTCCTTAAAAAAGTTCGCACCCGTTTGGGTATCAAAAAAATTGGACATGCTGGGACTCTTGATCCTTTGGCAAGTGGCTTGATGATTGTTGGAATAGGGAAAGGAACAAAAAAAATGACTCAATATTTAGGCCTTCCGAAGATATATCTTGCCGAAGTTCTTTTGGGTAAATCTACCACAACAGGAGATCAAGAGGGAGACCCACTCGAAACCAAAGATGTTTTCCTTCAAGATTTCTCAAAAGAAAAACTAGAAGAAACCCTCAAAGAGATGCTTGGTGAGTTTGAATTTCCGGCACCCCTTTACTCTGCAGTGAAGGTAAATGGGAAGCCTCTCTATCGATATGCACGAGAGGGGAAAGAACCTCCTTTTATTCCAACAAAAAAAATGCTCATCAAAAATATTCAATTATTGGATTTTTTTCAAAAAGAAAATTTTCTTATTCTCAAGATTCGTGTTGAGGTAGGGTCAGGGACCTATATTCGAACGCTTGCTGAGAAAATCGGTGAAAAATTATCCCTCCCAGCAAGTCTTGAGAATTTATATCGTATCCGTATAGGTGAATATTCTGATTACAATGCTTTTTCTTTTGAATCAAGAGGCAAATGTTCAAAGGCTCTTCTTTATGATAAAATAAGAATATTATTAAAGAATCTTTTTAAATAAAGCTATGAAAACAGAATTTCAACTGAAAAACTATTCTCTCGAAGAAAGAATTGGTGAATATTTTCAAAAAAAGATTGATAAGCTCGATAAATTTCTTCCACATGATGCTTTTGTTCTTGTCGGTGTTGAAAAAAATCAAGGAATTCAATCAGGACCAAACCTCTTTCGGGTTACCATGAATATTCAATCTTCGCTCGGTAATTTTTTTAGCGAAGAGAAGTCTCCTTCACCACAGGTTTCCTTCGATAAAACTTATAAAGAAATTGTAAAAATGATTAAGGACAAAAAAGGAAAATCTCAAAACCTTTTGAGAAGAGCAGGTGATAATATTAAAAACTTTTTTATTCAAAAATAAACTCTTATGAAAAATATCTCAACTTTTTTCTCTTATTTTTTAATTCTTGTTTGTGCTCTCGTTTTACACCTGAGAGTTTCTTCAGATCTTTTTTCTATTAAAGAGATTGTTGACATCAGCATCCCGGAAATTTTTGCAGAAACAAACCCCTATTACCAAACCAGTCCTCAAGAAGAGGCTATAATACCAAATGAACAGACTATGAAAGCACATATTAGTACCAATAAAGGAGACTTTGAACTTGAACTTTTTCATGAACTTGCTCCAAAAACTGTAGAGAATTTTGTAAAACTTGCGCAAGAAGGATTTTATAACGGAGTGAAGTTCCACCGAGTTATCGCCGGATTTATGATTCAAGGAGGGGATCCTCTTACAAAAGATGACACCCAAGAAGATTTTTGGGGAACAGGGGGGCCTGGATATACTTTTGCTGATGAAATCCACCCAGAAAATCACAATGTGATAGGAACAATTTCAATGGCGAATGCTGGACCAAACACCAATGGTTCACAATTCTTTATCAATACTGCTGATAACAATTTCCTTGATACGAAACATACGGTATTTGGAAAAGTTATTTCAGGAATGGATACTATCAAGGCGATTGAAGCTGTTGCAACATTTCCTAACGATCGTCCCGTTGAGACAGTAACTATTTCATCTATTGAAATTACTCAATAAAATAGTACGAGAAAAGCCCTTTCAAAGGGTTTTTTCTATATAAAATAAGGCTTTTTATGACATAAGATCTTATAAATTACTTGACATATAAGTATATATTTGCTATACTTTAATTGAAGTAGTTCTTTGAAAAATCTTTGGTAAGAGTACAAAGTGCTTTTATAAGCGTTTTGTACTCTTACCAAGGGAAACACTTTTGTGTGAGTACCTTCCTTTAAAACGATTCTCGTAAAAGCCACGCCAGGCAGGAAGACGAGTGAGGTAAACAGTTGACTGCGGAGAATAGTACCGATTTAAATCCTAGACTAAATTCGAATTCTCGACTAGGCGAGTGAAAAAGATGAAGGTAACAAAATGGGATGGCGACGCTACCATCACCAAAGACTGTCCTGCAAATGGTGTCATATACCCAGATGGAGGGTGGTCAGTGACGGAGTCTTACCATTTTTACTGGAAAGGAACTCCATTGGAGTTGACCGTTTTCGACAGTGGTCGTCATCCGGAAATCAATGTACTAACTTGGAAGAGTTGGTGCAATAGTCAAAGCTGGGGACACAAAAAAATCTGATCAACCAGCCTCAAAGAAGGTTGGGTTCTCATCGATGGTGTCGATGTCTTCAAGGAGACGCAGATGGAAATTGAGAAATTGCTCGACAAAGAAAAGGCGTCAAGAAGGGAGAAATTCGATGAGCTTTCCCAAATCGTTCTCGAAAGATACGACGAGGAAACCTTCAAACTTGCCCTGAAGAAAAAAGGACAAGTGTTGGCTATTTTGACTGCCCTGGCTGACACTGGAGCAGAGACAGGTCTTTCGGATGTGAAGAAAGCTCTAGTTGTCGGAAGAGATGAACTGGATATCTGGAACCTTCTGGAACTTTCTTCAAAAAAAGTTCTTCCTGGTTTTGCTGGAAAAATTGCTAGCAAGGCTGGCGCCTGGAAGTATCTCTTTGATACTCTCCCTGGGGTACAGTTTTCTGGATATTTTGACGATGCACGTGCTGCATTGAAAATCTATTCGGAGAATTGGGGGAATGAGCTCCCGAGAGCGACTTACTCCATAGGAGAGGTACTAAAAAACAAATAACAAATCTCGATGAAAGAAACTTGAATGTTTAACATATCAAGACCACCGAGAATCATTGAACCCTCTTGCAAAAGAGGGTTTTTTTATTTTCCTTTCTTTTGGAGAGAAAGGGGGCTCTGCAGAGAAAAGAGCTAACTTGATTTTATTAATATTTATGCTATTCTTTAAGACAAAGAAACAAATACATGGTCAAAATTAAAATGCTAATTTGTGTGTTTGTAGGATTCTTGGGAGTCTCACAGGCACAGTTTTATGACCTCAAAAAAGCAGATGACACCCTGCATCTATCTGCTGGAGCTTTTATTGGCACGGGCGCTCTTGTTTTTAATGAGAACATAGCAAAGATAGATTGTAAAATCTGCGTTGCAACGGCATCAGCTCTTGTTGCTGGTGCTGTTAAAGAGTGGTATGACTCTGCTCAACCAGGGAATCGTTTCGATACAAACGAAATGCTCATTACCGGTTTGGGAGGAGTTTTGGCATGGGCTCTCTATGAGATTGGAGTGCCCCCTTACCTAACCATGGGAGTTTCCCTTGGTTATATAGGGTTTAAGATGGCAGTAAGGCTATAAAAATCTCAAGGAATCCTGTTTTGTTTAGGACAAAACAGGATTTTTTCTTTAAATTTGACATTTTTTGAGAATTATGATATTTTCTTTTTGAAACCATATAAAAATTAAATAAATTATGAAAAAAGTTTTTGGCATTATTGGTGCCACCCTTATTATTTTCTCTTGTGAGGATTCTAAAAAATCTTTTCAAAATAACTCATTGTCGGCAGATGTCGACCGTGATGTTCTCTATGCTTCTCTTGAAGACGGAGAACTATCACACGCCAATGAATTGTTTGGAAGAGAGTCTCTTGTATCACACACATTTTTTCTTGATGCTTCCTTAAGGGCTGCTCGGGATACCATCATCTCTGACACTCTTGATTCGGTAAGGGACTCAGCTAGTGTTGGTTTTTTAATTCCTCTTAATTTAAAAGATGAGAGAGTTGAGAAGCTTCAACGATATTTTGCAAAGGAATCGCTTCCACTTGAAAGTGAGGCTGAGAATTTTGTTCGGTATGCTGATCAGAACGGAGTTGATTGGAAACTTCTTCCTGCGATAAGCTTTGTCGAATCAACAGGGGGAAAACACGCCTGCAAAAAAGCAAGTTTTAATGCTTTTGGCTGGGGTGGGTGTAGTATTTCTTTTAGCTCTTATGAAGAGGCGATTGCTACCATCACGATGAAATTAAGTGGTGGGTATAAGGCGTATAAAGGAAAAGATCTTGATGGGATTCTTAAAACTTATAACAAGGTCAAACAGCCTTCTTATTCAAAAGAAGTTAAGAACGAAATGAAAAAAATTGAAAGTATGTAAAAAAAGCCCCATGAATGTGGGGCTTTTGTTTTGACATAATGGATTATTTTTTATACCCCATTTCATTTTTTCCTTCAGGAATAATGCGTTCAATAATAAATTCTTCATTTTCAAAACGAGCTTTAGTTACTTTGATACGCTTTCCATCTTCAAAGAAGAAAACTCCTGGCCAGCCATAATAAGCGCGATATTTGTTCCAACGGGTTTGGTCGTCGTTATTCGTGATATCACCGTCGGCTTTGGTTATTTTGTGGGAGTAGCTTGCTTCTGCATCATTTTGTGGAATTGCAGTACATTTTCCAGTAACGTAATCACCCAAGATACTTGTGAGGAGCTTTCCTCCGTCATGTGCGAGAAGGTGAAAGAGATCAGGTTTTGTCATATCAGGTTCTATTTCTACAATAGACTGGGTGATAATGGGTCCTTCATCCATACCAAGAGTCATTTGCATAATGGTCGAACCTGTTACAGGGTCATTATTGAGGAGAGCTGATTCAATAGGGGAGGCTCCTCGGTATTTTGGCAAAAGGGAAGTGTGTACGTTCAAAGTTCCGTGTTGTGGTATATCTAATATTTTTTGAGAGAGAATATACCCATAAGAGGCAACGATAAAAAGCTCAGCTCCACGAGAAGCAAGGCCTTCTATTATTTCTCGTGGGTGGTTTGGTTGCCAGCATTCAATATTGTGCTCATCAGCCCAGAGTTTTACCGCTGGAGGAGTTACGATGTGTTTTCTCCCCACAGCTTTATCGGGAGCAGTGATGATGAGAGAAGGGAGAAAGCCTTCCTTTTTTAATTCTTCGAGGACAATGGCGGAGAATTCTGGTGTTCCAAAAAAAACAAAATCAATTTTTTTCATATTTCTAGTATAGCTTTAAAAAGAAAAAAGAGCATAAAGCTACTCACTCCCACTGAGAACTTCATCAATTTCTTCTTGGGTCATGTCGCGTAGATTGCGTGCCTTATCAACAAAAAGAATTCCTTCAAGATGGTCGGTTTCGTGTTGAAAGATATGAGCTAGCAAACCCTCAGCAAAGAGAAGAAACTCTTCACCGTTTTCATCATAGGCATGAATGTGGACAGCATCATGGCGTTTTACCTGACCAACTTTCCATCGACAAGAAAGGCAGCCTTCATCGAGCCATGTTGATTCTTTGGATTTTTTGACAATCGTTGGGTTAATAAAAACGAGATTTTCTTCTTCTGGCTTTTCAAAAAGAACAGGGCTTACCGTAAAAATTCTATAGGCTTCTCCTATTTGAGGTGCGGCAATAGCAACTCCGTCGTTCTGTGTCTGGAGGGCTTGATTCATGTTTTTGATGATATCTTTGATTTTTTTACTGGTGATATCTTCTTTTGCGACCTCTTGTGCTTTCGTGCGAAGGACCTTGTTATCCATTTGTACGATTTTTTTCATATAGCTTCAGTCTAAAAGAAAAAGCAAGTTCTGCAATAGGTAATTGAGCTTTTTATATAAGAAGTGCTTATGAATGCAAAAGTATTAAGAAAAAATCCTGCTGTTATGCTGGATTTTTTTTCATTAATTTGAGGTAATTATCAAACTCATCAAAGGTGAGAGTTTGTTGCTCACGGTTATTCATATTTCGGAGGGTTATGGTTTTGTCCTGTGCTTCGTCTTTTCCCAAAATAAGTACAAAAGGAATTTTCAAATTTTCAGCAATTCCAAGTCCTTGCCCGATGCTTCCTTTTTGTGGGGCAAAAACAACCTTGGCATTATTTTGATAGAGAATTTCTCTTAGGTGGAAGCTTGCGTTATTAAGCTCTTCTCCGGTTTGGATAAAATAGAAATCAGGATGTTGTTTGTTTTGTGGAATAAATACTTTTTTCTTCGCACTTTCTATGGTTCTGTCGACTCCGATTCCGAGCCCTACCGCTGGGATATCTTTGTTGTATCCCATGGCCCGCGCAAGTCCGTCGTAGCGGCCACCTCCGCCAAGCGCGTGAGAAGGTTGCCCATTTTCATCATAGACGATAAATTCAAACACCGTGTGAGAATAATAATCGAGCCCTCGAACAAGTGTATGATCGATTTCGTAATTGATACCCGCTTCTGAAAGCCCTTTTATTACCATATCAAAATGAGCTTTACTTGAAGTGTTAAGTGTTTCAAGACAGGTTGGCGCATTTTTGTTTACTTCTTTGGTTTCGGGTTCTTTGGAATCAAGGACGCGGAGAGGATTGGTCGAGAGTCTTCCTCGGTCTTTTTTAGAAATTTCGTTTTCGTGTTTTTGATAATAGTTTATGAGTTTTTTGAGGTAGTTTTTTCGCGTTTCGGAATCTCCAAGGCTATTGATTTTGACAACAATATTTCTTCCTGTTTCTTTGAGAATTCGGAATCCTGTTTGGATAATGAGAACATCATATTCTGGTTTTTGTGAACCAATAATTTCAAGACCAAATTGGTAGAGTTGTCGATAGCGACCTTTTTGAGGCTTGTCGTGACGGAAAAATGGTCCTCCATAATAAAGCATTATAGGTTGTGGAAGAGAAGACATCCCGTGCTCAATATATGAGCGCATTACCCCAGCAGTTCCTTCGGGTCTCATCACGAGGTGATCGCCTCCACGAGTGTGAAGATCATACATTTCTTTCTCAACAATATCAGTGTGTTCACCAACACCTTTGGTAAAAACTTCAGCATGTTCCACGATAGGGGTTTCAATACCAGAAAAACCATAGTATCCAGCTATACTTTCTGCTCGAGTGTAAAAACCTTGTTTCTCGTAGAATTTTTCACCTAAAAAATCCCGCATTCCTTTTGGACTTTGGAATAAATTATTTTTGTTTTTTGATTCCTTTGGCATGATCTATTCGAGTACGGTCTCAATATTACTTGGAGACTCGGTTCCTGGCCGCCATTTTAATCCAGAAAGAGGGAAGAGACGCAAGAGTGTTTTTCCTACAATAAGGTCTCTTGTAACAATACCCCACTGTCTTGAGTCTGAGCTTTTTTGTCTGTTGTCACCGAGGACAAAATACTCATTTTCACGAAGTTCCCAGGTTCCATAGCTAGAAAATTCCCCATTAAGATAGTCTTCATAGAGTTGGATAATCTCTCCGTCATTTTTTGTTATGGTGATTTTATTTCCTGTTATAACAACTTCTTCTCCGGGAAGGCCGATGACTCGTTTGATAAGGAATCTTTTTTGGTCAGTAGGGAATCTAAACACGATAACATCACCTCGTTCAGGTTCTGACCCTCGATAGCTTATCTCATCAATGATGAGATAGTCCCCATTTTCAAAGGTTGGGACCATTGACTCACCGTTGACAATAAAAGGCTGAGCAATAAATGCCCGGATGGGGATGACGATAGCAAGGATAACGAGAGTAAATTTGATGAGGTCAAATATTTCATATCTAAGACTTCTTTTTCCAGAGTTTGTATTCATGGTATGATCATAGCATATGAGAAGTTTTTTCAAAAGATCACAAGGGTTTTTTACCCTTGTCTTTATCGCTATTATTGTCATTTTTGGAATTTTTTACTTTAAGGATGGGGAAAAACAAAAACTTGTTATTAATAATGATATTGTTCTTTTTGTTGATGTGGCAAATACCGAGGCAAAACGTCACCAAGGGCTCTCGTTCCGAGAAAGTCTTGCAGAAGATGAGGGGATGCTATTTATTTTTGATAGGGAGGGAGTATATGGATTTCATATGCCAGACATGAATTTTCCTATTGATATTTTTTGGATCGATAACAATAAAAAAATCATAAGCATTAAACAAAATGCCCTTCCTGAGGATTATCCAGAAATTTATTATCCAAGCGAAAAAGCAAAGTATGTTCTTGAGACGACTGCGGGTCTTTCGGAGGAACGAGGAATTCAGATTGGTGATAAGGTTTCTTGGTAAAACAAAATGCAAACATCTGTTTGCATTTTGTTTTTAGGTATCTATAAGCCGGATTCTGTTGTGGTAATCATTAGTCTTGATATCTTGTCACCAAGATATTCTTTGCGGTACGAATGCTCAAGGCAAACTCGACCTTGCATGAAGATAAGGATTTAGCCGTTTCAACTTCTTATTGCTAAGAAGCTTACCCACAAGGGGTACTCTCTCTTTTCAGATTAAGCGTCTCTGTTCGCACCTCGCGTGTTTCCACGGACAGGGGTTACCTGCTATCTTTTTTATTTAAAAAATCATGTCCGGACTTTCCTCACTCTGGTGTTCCAGTCGCGCGATTACCCGATACCACGAATATATTTTGCCATAATATTTTTTTTCGTAAAGTTTTCTACCTTTTAAAAAAGATATTTTTTTCTATACTGAGAATATGCATTTTCATATTATTAGTATTTTCCCAGAAATGTTTTCTTCATATCTTTCTGACTCTATCTTAAAAAGAGCACAGGAAGCAAAGAAAATAAAAATAAGTTTTTATAATCCGCGGGATTTTTCAAAAGACAAACATAAGAAAGTTGATGATACTCCTTATGGAGGAGGCCCTGGTATGGTAATGGCGGCTCTCCCAATTCTTGCTGCATGGAAGAAAGCTCGGGGGAAAAGCACCTTAAAAAAATACAAGACAATTATTTTGAGCCCTGGGGGAACAATATTTTCTTCTTCGTACGCAAAAAGTTCTGTTAAAAAATATACTGATATTATTTTTATCTGTGGAAGATACGAAGGGATTGACGCTCGTGTTAAAAAAGTTCTAGGAAGACAAGCAGAAGACGTCTCAATCGGAGAATATATTTTAACGGGAGGAGAGCTTCCTGCTCTTGTTATGATTGATGCAATGAGTCGCTTTGTTCCTGGTGTTTTGGGGAATAAAGAATCTCTTGAGGAAGAAAGAATTTCTTCCCATGAAATGTACACAAAGCCAGCAGAGATTCAGTTTGATAAAAAAACATATAAAGTCCCTAAGGTTCTTTTGTCTGGAAATCACAAAGAAATTGACCTCTGGAGATCTGAAAGATAGAGAATTATAAGTACTTTTTGACAAAAATGAATATATAAGTAGTATAGAGAATACCTAATAGAACGATTGAGTTGTGGTTACCGTTGGGCCCTTTGGATATGATTGTTCAGACTTCTTACTCACCCCTAAGCTTAATTTAAGAAACACCAAGTATCTTGGTGTCTTTTCTGCATTATATGAAAAAAATTAAAGAAAAAAAATATTTTTCAAAGTATCAAAAACCTCTAATTGAAATGCCAAATTTGGTTGAAAACCAACTTGCTTCTTTTGAAGGTTTTATTGAAAAAGATATCCAGAAAGCAATAATGGACTTTTCTCCTATTATTGACTATTCGGAAAAGAAATTTGAACTCAAGTTTCTTGATTTTTCAATGGAGCAACCTGAGTTTGATGAATACTATGCACGAGAAAATAAAGAAAGTCTTGAGCTTAAATTAAAAGCTCGAGTTTCTTTACATAACAAAACTCTCAATACCACAAAAGAAGAGGAAATCTTTTTGACTGAAGTTCCTTATATGACTCCGCATGGTACTTTTATTATTAATGGTATCGAGAGGGTTGTTGTTCCTCAGCTTGCTCGTAGTTACGGAGTGTTCTTTACTGCCGATGATCACCCAAAAGGACCTTTTTTTGGAGCGAAGATTATTCCAGCTCGAGGAGCGTGGATTGAATTTGAAACAAACAAAGACGGAGCAGTTTATGTTCGAATCGATAAAAAAAGAAAATTTGCTGCGTCAGCACTGTTAAGAGTTTTTGGCCTTGAATCTAATGAACAAATACTCAAAGCCGTTGAAGATCACCCTGTTGCTCTTGAGCAAATGAAAGCAACCCTTGCAAAAGATAGTTCAAAAAATAAACAAGAAGCGTATGTTGATATTTATCGTCGTATTCGAGACGGAGAGATCGCTTCCGCGGATGCTCTTGTTGAATATTTTGATGCAATTTTTGGAGAAGATCTTTATGATCTTTCTGAAGTTGGACGCTTTCATTTTAATAAGCGTTTTGATTTGAGTCTTCCTAAAAAAGGTTCATACAAACAGACACTTTCTTCCGATGATCTCATTATTATTTTTAAGAAGATAGCGGAAATGAATATCGACCCTCGTGCCAAAGAAGATGATATTGATCACCTTGGTTCACGGCGTGTTCGTTTTGTCGGGGAATTGCTCGAACAAAAAGTTCGACAAGCAATGTCCCAGATGAAAAGAAATATTCGAGACAGAATGTCTACGGTTGATGCAGAAACAACTCAAGCAATTCATCTTATAAACCAACGACCTCTTCAGGCTCGAATTAAGGAATTTTTCGCAACAAGTCAGCTCTCACAATATATGGATCAAGAAAATACTCTTGCAGAGATTGAGAGTCTTCGAACCCTTTCAGCTCTTGGTCCAGGAGGGCTTGTTCGTGAGCGGGCAGGGTTTGAAGTTCGAGATGTTCACCCATCTCATTATGGTCGCGTGTGTCCTATTCATACCCCAGAAGGGCAAAATATTGGGCTTATTTTAAGGCTTTCTGTGTATGCTCGTATTAATGATTTTGGTATGATTGAATCTCCTTATGCAAAAGTAGAAAAAGGAAAAATAACTGGAGAGATTGTATATCTTAATGCCATGGAGGAAGAAAAATATAATATTGCGCACGCTTCAAATCCTTATAACGAAAAAGGAGAGTTTTTAGATGAATTTGTTGAGGCGCGTGTTAAGACTCACCCAGGAATTTGTACAAAAGACGAAGTTGATTTTATTGATGTTGCAACCAACATGGCGTTTTCTGTTGCAACCTCGTTGATTCCTTTCCTTGAGGCTGATGATGCCAACCGATCGCTTATGGGATCAAACATGATGAAGCAAGGAGTGCCTCTTATTGTTCCTGAAGCTCCTTTAGTAGCTACAGGAATGGAAGAGAAAGCTGCTCTTGATACAGGAAGAGTTGTTATTTCTCGTGGTGTTGGAGTTGTCACCGAATCAGACGGAAAACACATTGTTGTTAAAGATTCAAAAGGGAATCTTGAACACTATAATCTCATAAACTTTATCCGAACAAACTCAAACTCCTTCTTCCACCAGCGACCTATTGTTACGGTAGGGGATAAGGTGAAAAAAGGACAGGTTCTTGCCGACACCTCAACAACTGACGGAGGACAATTAGCCATTGGGCAGAATGTCCTTGTTGCTTTTATGTGTTGGAATGGGCAAAACTACGAGGATGCGATTATTCTCTCAGAGCGACTAGTAAAAAATTCAATTTTCACTTCAATTCGAATTGATGAGTATGAATGTGTCGTTCGAGATACTAAGCTTGGGGAAGAGCAAATAACCACTGACATTCCAAATGTTGGAGAGTCACGTCTTGCAAATCTTGATGCAGACGGAATTGTTCGTGTCGGAGCTTATGTTGGAGAAAACGATATTCTTGTTGGGAAGGTAACTCCTAAGGGAGAAACAGAACTTACCCCAGAAGAAAAACTTCTGCGCTCAATTTTTGGAGAAAAATCACGAGACGTAAAAGATACTTCTCTTCGTCTTGGTTATGGAGAGCGAGGTCGTGTTATTGGAGTAAAAATATTTTCTCGAGATCTTGGACACAAACTTGAATCAGGGGTTCTCAAAAAGATTTATATTGAAGTAGCTCAGTTGCGCAATGTTAAGGTTGGAGACAAACTTGCAGGACGACATGGAAATAAGGGGGTTATTTCTATTATTCTCCCAGAAGAGGATATGCCATACATGGAAGATGGAACATCTGTTGATGTTATTTTGACTCCATTGGGAATTCCTTCGCGTATGAACCTTGGGCAAATTCTTGAACTTCACCTTGGTATGGCAGCAAACTCTCTTGGATATCAAGCCATTGTTCCCTCTTTTGCTGGGGCAACACCGGATGAAATCGCCGCAGAGCTTGAAAAAGCTGGGCTTTCTTCAACAGGGAAAGTAACCCTGTACGATGGAAGAACAGGGCAGAAATTTGATCAAGATGTTGCTGTTGGATACATGTACATTCTTAAACTCCATCACATGGTTGACGATAAACTTCACGCACGATCTATTGGGCCATACTCACTTATTACTCAACAACCTCTTGGAGGAAAAGCCCAATCAGGAGGGCAGCGGTTTGGAGAAATGGAAGTTTGGGCCCTTGAAGGATACGGTGCCGCTCACACGCTAAGAGAGATGCTCACCATAAAATCAGATGATGTTGCCGGAAGATCAGCTGCTTTTGATGCGATTATTAAGGGAGAGAGAATATCTCAACAAGGAATTCCTGCCTCCTTTGAGGTTCTCGTTAATTACCTGAGAGGGCTTTCACTTGATGTTAATCTTGAAACCCTAAAAGGAGAGAACTTAATTTCCTTGGCTCACAATAAAGTTCTGGGAATTGAATCTCCAGAAGAGACCCTTTAAAAATCTTGGTAGCTAAATAATAAATTATTATGATAAAGAATAAACAAAATAATTCTCAGGATAAAATTGTATCGCTACGCCTCGCTTCTCCAGATACCGTACGAGACTGGTCTTATGGTGAGGTAGTAAAACCAGAAACAATTAACTATCGAACCGGTAGATCTGAAAGAAATGGACTCTTCGATGAGAGAATTTTTGGTCCAGAAAAAGATTATGAATGTTATTGTGGAAAATATAAAGGAATACGATACAAAGATATCGTTTGTGAAAAGTGTGGAGTTGAAGTAACCCGCTCTATTGTTCGTCGTTCACGAATGGGACACATTGAGCTTGCTTCTCCTGTTGCTCATATTTGGTTTCTTCGAGGTATTCCCTCACGAATGGGACTCATTTTAGATGTTTCTGTTTCTCAACTTGAAAAGGTTGTGTATTTTGCAAGTTATATTATTACGGAAGTTCACGAAGACGTTAAAGAAAAAGTTCTTCGAGATCTTCAAAAAGAATACAAAACAAAGTTAAAAACAATTTCCTCATCAGAAGAAAAAGACAAACTAAAGGAGCTTTTTGATAAAACAAAAAAAGATATCCAAGATATTGTTCCTCATAAGATAATTACCGAAGATGAGTATAATATCTTTTCATTTAAGTTTGGTTCTATTTTTGAGGCTGGAATTGGAGCTGAGGCAATCCACCGCATTTTTCAAAACCTTGATCTTAATGCCCTTGAAGAACAGCTGGTTCAAGAAGCTCATACAACAAAATCTGTTATTTCTCGAACAAAAATAGAAAAACGTTTAAGTCTTATTAAGGCGCTCAATCGTGAAAATATTCGACCTGAATGGATGTTTTTGAGCGCTATCCCAGTCATTCCTCCAGCTTTGCGCCCTATGGTGGCTCTTGAAGGAGGACGATACGCAACCTCTGACGTGAATGATCTTTACCGAAGAGTTATCAACAGAAACAACCGTCTTAAAAAACTCATGACCATTGATGCTCCTGATGTTATTTTGAGGAACGAAAAACGTATTCTTCAAGAGGCCGTTGATTCTCTTATTGACAACACCATTAGAAAACATTCAGGAACCGTAGCAAAGTCAATTTCCCAGAAAAGATCTTTGAAATCACTTTCTGACAACCTTAAGGGGAAACAAGGATTATTCCGCCAAAACCTTCTTGGAAAACGAGTAGATTATTCTGGAAGGTCTGTTATCGTGGTTGGTCCAAATCTCAATATTGATGAGTGTGGAATTCCAAAACACATGGCTTTGGAGCTCTTTAGACCTTTCGTTATTTCAAAAATTATAGAACGAGAAATGGCCTTTAACGTTCGTGGAGGAGGAAAGCTCTTAGAGCAACCGACTGATGAAGTCTGGGCTATTTTGGAGGAAGTTATTAAGGGGAAATATATTCTCTTGAACCGAGCGCCAACGCTTCACCGACTTTCAATTAGAGCTTTCAGACCTATCCTTATTGAAGGAAAAGCGATACAGCTTCACCCTCTTTCTTGTGCGGGATTCAACGCTGACTTTGACGGAGATCAAATGGCAGTTCACGTTCCTCTTTCTGACGAAGCACAAAAAGAATCAGAGCTTCTTATGGCAGCAGGGAAAAACCTTTTAAAACCATCTTCTGGGGATCCAATTGTTTCTCCCTCTCAAGATATGGTTTTGGGGGTATATTGGATGACACGACTTGTAGAAGGTAAGAAAGGAGAAGGAAAGATCTTTTCTTCTCCAAATGAAGCTATTACTGCTTATGATTTTGAAAAAGTTGATTTTAGAGCACGTATAAGAGTTATTGGGACTGAATCAATACGATATTCTGAATTTGAAGGGAAACCTTTTGAAACAACCATCGGAAGATTGCTTTTTAATAGTATTTTGCCAGAAGATTTTGGATTTCTTAATAAGGATATTAAGAAGAAAGATCTTTCAAATATCATCATTAAACTTATTGAAAAATACGGAGTTGAAGAATCATCAGAAGTTCTTGATAAAATTAAGAATTTTGGGTTTAAGTATGTAACCTTTTCAGGATCAACCTTCTCGTATGCTGATGCAATTGTTCCAAAAGAAAAAGAAGATATTATTCAACCTGCCAAAGAAAAAGCTCTTGAAATTCAGGAGCAGTTTGAAGAAGGTCTTATCTCTGACGGGGAACGTTATCGAAAAACTATTGAACTATGGGAAGGTGTGAAAGGAGACATTGAGACCCTTATTGTCAAGAATATTGGCAAATCAGAGTCAATATCAGACATGATTACCTCTGGTGCACGAGGAACAAGTTCAAACATGCTCCAGATGGCAGGTATGAAAGGAATCATTGTAAGTGCAACAGGTCATGCTATTGATTTTCCTATCTTAAATTCTTACAAGGAAGGACTTTCTCCAATTGAATATTTTATTACCACTCACGGTTCCCGAAAAGGGTTAACCGATACAGCGTTGAAAACAGCATCAGCTGGATACCTTACTCGTAGACTTCATGATGTTGCACAAGATGTTGTCGTTACTCAGGAAGATTGTGGAACAAAGAAATACATCCTAGCCCGAGAAGAGAATTTCGATGGAGTTGTTCGAACACTAGAACAAAACCTTGTGGGAAGAGTTCTTGCTGATAAGATCGTAGACAAGAAAGGAGAGGTTGTTCTCAAAAAAGGAGTCCTTCTTGGAAAAGAAGAAGTTTCAAAGATTCTCGAGTTAAAGCTTCAGGAAGTTCCTGTTCGTTCTCCTTTAAAGTGTGAAAGTCTTCATGGAATTTGCCAGCAGTGTTATGGTCTTGATCTTGGTAGAAACTCTTTAGTTCGCGTCGGTGAAGCTGTTGGTACGATTGCTTCACAGTCTATTGGTGAGCCGGGAACCCAGCTTACTCTACGAACCTTCCACGCAGGAGGGGTTACTGGTCTTGATATCACCACTGGACTTCCTCGAATAGAAGAGCTTTTTGAGAAGCGGTCAAATATTAAATCACCAGCACTTATTTCAGAAGTTGATGGGGTTGTTTCTGATGTCTTTCTTCGAGAAGGGATAAAATATATTGAAATTCTTTCTGATGCTGAGATTCAGGTTTCAAATAAAAAAACAAAAACCGTTGAATATGAAATTGACCGACGAAGAACACTTGCCGTTGAAAAAGGGCAGCGAGTTTCTGTTGGGATGCTCCTTACTGATGGGTCTGCTGACATTGAAACCCTCTTTAATATTGCGGGAGTAGATGTTGCTCAGGCGTATATTGTTTCTGAAGTTGCCAAGGTATATGAGCTGAACTCAGCTCCTGTTGCTAAAAAACATATTGAAATTATTGCGCGCCTCATGTTTTCTCGAAGGAGAATTGTTAATCCAGGAGATACAAAATTCTCAACGGGAGATATCGTTGAAAATATCGATTTTGTTGAAGAAAATAATCTTGTTGAAGAGCAAGGAAAACTTCCAGCAAAATCAAAAATTGTTGTGAAAGGAATTTCTGAAGTTGCCTTGAGCACAACCTCATGGCTTTCTTCTGCGTCTTTCCAGCATACAACTCGTATTCTTGTCTCTGCTGCTATTGCTGGAGAAAAAGACCAGCTCCGTGGGCTCAAAGAGAATGTTATTATCGGAAATCTTATCCCTGCTGGAACAGGTCTCCGAGATGATTTTATTGATATGGGAGAGCTTGATAATTCCACAGAAGAAGACGAAGAGTAAAGCCCTTAACAAAGGTTGAGCATTGTTTTATTTCATTTAATTTCTTAAAAGGTATGACAGATATAGATCTCATTAAAGATAAATTAAATATTCTTGATGTCGTGTCTTCTTATGTCAAACTAGAAAAAGCAGGAGGCTCTTACAAAGGAAGATCTCCTTTTACGAGCGAAAAAACACCTTCTTTTTTTGTTTCACCAGAAAAAGGCTTCTTCTATTGTTTTTCTAGCGGGAAAGGCGGAGATATCTTTACCTTTATTCAAGAAATAGAAAAAATCAGTTTTAAAGAGGCTTTGGTTTTGCTTGCTGAACGAGCAAACGTTTCGCTTTCTTCGGGGAAACAGTCTCAAGAAAGTACAAATAAAAAAACAAAACTCTATAAACTTATTGATGAGGTTTCTCGATGGTACTCAATACAACTTTCTCAAAACAAAGAAGCGTTGCAGTACCTCTCAGAAAGAGGACTTAATCGAGAAACGGTCCAAACTTTTCGTTTGGGTTTTGCCCCAGACGCTTGGACATCAGCTTATGATTTTTTGAAACAAAAAAATTATCAAGATGAAGAAATCTATGCTTCAGGGATGAGTACCAAAAAACAAGGCGGAACTAGTTTTTATGATCGTTTTCGTTCGCGGATTATGTTCCCACTTTTTGATTCTCAGGGGAGAATTGTTGGCTTTTCTGGGAGGATTTTTCCAGGAGAAAAGGATGAGAAAAATGCAAAATATGTCAATAGTCCTGAAAGCGTTCTCTTCCATAAATCTGATGTTCTTTATGGTTTCCATACCGCGAAAAAAGAAATTACAAAAAAAGATTTTTGTATTTTGGTTGAAGGGCAGTTTGATGCAATCCTTTCTCAACAGGTAGGGTTTGCTAATACCGTTGCAATCTCTGGGACGGGACTTACAAAGAATCATCTTGAACAGCTTCTTCGTTTTTCAAACAACCTTTATCTTGCACTTGATGCTGATTCCGCGGGGATACAAGCAACGAAAAGAAGCGTCTCTCTTGCGTATTCAATGGGAGCTTCTGTGTCAATTATCACGCTTCCGCAAGGAGAGGATCCGGCAAGTATTATAAAAAAGTCAAAAGAACTTTGGGAGGTTGCTATTCGAGACGCAAAAAATTATATCGATTATAGGCTTGAATTATTAGAATTTTCTGAACAGCTGTCTTTTGAAGAAAAAAGGAAAGTTATTTATGAAGATATTTTTAGTTTCTTGGGTTTTGTTCAAAGCGCGATTACCAGAGATAAATATCTTCAAAAAATAGCTTTATTCTTGGGGGTTGATGTTGATTCAGTAAGACTTGATTTTTCAGAATTTTTTTCTCAAGAAAAAGAAGAATTTCTCCCTCAGGAAAAAGAGAATGAAAAAATAATGAGACACAAAGAAAAAGAGTCACCCAAAGAGCAAATTTTATCTAAATATATTTTTCTTAGAGAGCTCGGGATTGATATACAAGAAGATTTTCTTAAAAAAATTTCCAATCTTTATTCTCAGCTATTTCAATCTAAACTCGAAGAAGATTTTTCTGCAGTTGACCAAACGAAGAAAAACATAGATTTCTTTGTTTTATCTGAAAAGTATCATCTTAATCAAAATCCAAAAGATATCTTGGAATCACTTCTTCACGATCTCTATATCCAAAGAATTTTTGAAATAGAAAAACATATTGATGAGAATAATAAGTTTATAAAAAAAGCTGAACTTCGAAAGGATATTGATACCGTGAGATCCCTTCTCCAAGCAACGCAGGATTTGAGTGCCGAAAAAAGAGAATTACAAAATCATTTAAATCACCATTAATTACCCATAGTGCCATGAATAAAAAACAAAAAAAAGTTCAATCTGAACTAGAAGCTCAAACACTTATCGAGCTTCGTGATAAAAAAGCTCACGAACTCATAGAGAAAGGGAAGAAACGACGTTTCCTTACCTATGCTGAAATCTTAAATGTTTTTCCTGACATTGAAGAAGATGTGATTTTTCTTGATGATTTTTACACACAGCTTGCTAATGCTGAGGTTGAAGTCATTGAAGGAGGAGTTCAGGCAAGTGGAGGAGGGCTATTAAATCTGGGAGTAAGTGATGAAGAGCTTCTCGAAAAAGATTTTGGAACAAAAAGGCAATCAGAAACAAAAGATTCGGTACAGATGTATCTTAGAGAGATAGGGAAGTATCCATTGATTAAGGCAGCAGAAGAAGTTGCCCTTGCGAAACGAATTGAACAAGGAGACGAAGAAGCAAAGAATCTTCTTGCAAAAGCGAATTTGAGACTCGTTGTTTCCCATGCAAAGAAATACGTTGGACGAAGTCCAGATCTTACCCTGCTTGATCTCATTCAGGAGGGAAATATTGGACTCTTTAAGGCTGTTGAAAAGTTTGATTGGACAAAAGGATTTAAATTTTCAACCTATGCTACGTGGTGGATCCGACAGTCAATAACGAGAGCTCTTGCTGATCAATCAAGAACCATTCGTATCCCGGTCCACATGGTGGAGACTATTTCTAAATACAAACAAGTTTTTAAAAGGATGACCCAAGATCTTGGGAGAGAGCCTACTGCAGAAGAAGTTGCAAAAGAGATGGATCTGGATGTAGAAAAGATTCATATGATTGGAAAAATCAACCAAGCAACGATGTCCCTTGAAGAACCAATTGGTTCTGACGGAGAAGAGAAGTCTACGAGAGGAGAATTTATTGCTGATGAAACCATTCCTTCTCCAGATAGAGAATCTGCAAAGATGATTTTGAAAGAACAGCTTCATGAAATTCTTGATGAACTCTCAGAAAAAGAACGAGTTATTATCGAACTCCGCTATGGATTAAATGATGGTATTTCGCATACTCTTGAAGAAGTGGGGAGAAAGTTTGATGTTACGCGTGAACGTATTCGTCAGATTGAAGCCAAGGTTCATGAAAAAATAAGGATGAATGATAAAATTAGAAAACTTCAGGATTATTAAAAAACCGTTTTCGGTTTTTTAATTTTTGTAAAATCAAACAATTTATTTGATATGTCAAATATCACTGATTGATTTTTATTTATGGGTAATTTTCTGTCCTGTCTCTTAAAGAAATAATGTCTTTTATGAAAGCTTTTATCCTTTACTATCATTACTTTTTTGAAGAATGTATTTTTAAAAAAAATTTATAAAAAAGAAAAGGTTTTTTCTCAAATAAAGAGAAGGGTTTAATAGGAGAGTATGTACATTCATTGATATCTTGAAAGTTTTTTTTTTGTGATAAAGTGTTAATAATGTACCCATCATTTAAGGAGTACAGATTTTATTCATATAAAGATTAATTTCGTAAAACTATAATGAAAAAAATATTCACACTCTTTGCTCTTTCAATTTTCTTTGTAGGGGGGGCACGTATTGCTGATGCTGCAACATTATCAGCAACAGGGACAACAGAGACAGGAGAAAATTCTCTTGCTACTACTCTAACAATTACAGCTACAGCAGAAGAAGGGGAGATACTTGGAGCTCTTGAAGTTGATCATAATAAATCATCAGTATTACCTGAATTTCATATTTATGCGATAGAAGGTGACGGAGCTTACGGAGACGCTGACGATAAAGAACAATTCAATAATGCTGGGGTTACCGTTACTTATTCAAATGGGATATGGACTCTTGTTTTCACTGATAGTGAGGGAGAAGGTCCAAGCGCTTTTGACCTTATTCAAGACGCGGAATTTTATTTTGCTTTGACAGATAACAATGATGCATACCTTTTAGGTTCTATGTATGACGGTTCTCATACATGTGCTTCTTTGGTACTTAATGAAGGGGAAGGAACGATGGAAGAAAAAACCTCTGACGAATGCCCTGGTTATTCTAATGATGAGGAAAATCAAGAGATAATAGATTACTCAATAGCTGTTTCTCCTACTCGTGGGGATATTGAATTAGAAAAAAATAATAATTTCATTTTAACCGTGACCCCGTCATCTAGTGTTGATCTTTATGAACTTGAAGTTGACCACTCTCTTGAAAATGAAGTACCAGAATTTTCTTTATATGTTCCTGGTATCGAAGGAGCTAACTTTCAAGATGTTTGTGGAGATGAATCAGACTGTGAGCAGTTTGAAACTTCTGGTGTTAATACTTCTTGGGATGGTGATAAATGGACAATAGATTTTGGAAATACTCTTACACAAATTTTTCTTGAAAAGGGGATTACTTTCTATCTTGTATTAAAAAATATTGAGGGGGAGTCTCTTTTTGGATCAATGACTCCAACAACACCAGAAAATACTTTTTCATACACCCTTACCGAAAAGAAAAAATCTCCATCAAAAGGGAGTAGTGGAGGAGGGGGGTCTCGATCTGGAACAACACACGTAACACAAAATCCAATAATTCCTGTTGTAACTGATAGCCTTCTTATTGATGGGGTAAATTACGATTTGAATAGTTTGTCTTCCGAAGAAGAGACTATTGTAAAAAGATATTTTATGGAACAGATTATTTCACTTCTTCAGCAAATTATTGCAATTCAAATAGCACAATAAAAACACGATTCTTAGTGTTTTTTTATTTTACCCACTATATAATAATAAATATATGAAATGGAATATTTTGCAAAACATTACTTGGAAAGATTGGGTACGGATTATTCTTGCAATTGATATTGCAAGTGTCGGAATTAGTATGATACTTGGTTTTGATTTTCACGCACTGGCTCTTTTGCTCGGGAGTCTAACAAAAGTTATTTTTGGTATAGGGTATATTTTTATTGCGGTGTATCTTTTTAGGCAGGTTTTTTTACGTGGGGATGACGAAGATGAAAATCTGACAAAAGAACATCTTGATTCTGAGTTTGTTAGGGTTCAAACAGTTCTTGTCCAAACAAGTAACAAGATTTATTCTGTTTTAATAAAACTCGTTGATAATATTCATACTAAACTTGATGATATATTTGATAGAGGAGAGACTCTTTTAAAGGAAAAAGCATTCAAGTCTCAAAAGAAGGTTAAAGGAGGAAGATCAAAGGTAAAAAACATTCCTTGATAAAAAGACCTCTCGTGATATGATAGAGCGCATATATGGAATATTTCTTATATTTTTCCCTTTTTTTGACGCTTTATTTCCAAATTTTTCTCCTTTTAAGCGTTTGGGAAAAAACTGAAAATAATAAAAGAGAAAATAAAGAGACCACCTCATCTATTGAAAAGGTACCTTTTCTTTCAACGACCATCATTGTACCGTGTTATAACGAAGAAGCAACGGTTCATCGTACTTTACAATCCTTGCTTGAACTTGAAGGACCTCTTGATAAAATTACTATTCTTGTTGTAGATGATGGTTCGACTGATAAAACATGGGAAGTTTTGCAGGCATATAAGCATGAACCTCGTATTAAGCTCATGCAAAAAGAAAATGAAGGTTCAAAGTTCGCAGCTTTAAATTTTGCGCTTCAATACATTGACTCCGATCTGGTTGGGGTTCTGGATGCCGATTCGTGGGTGTCTTCAGATGCTTTAAAAAATTATATGGAATTCTTCGCTGATCCTGAGGTTATGGCAACTATTCCATCAATGGTTATTGCAGAGCCTGATTCTTTCTTGAGACATGCTCAAAAGGCTGAGTATGATGTTGGGCTTTTTGCAAGGAAAGCCTTCTCAAAGCTCAATGCTATTTATATTACACCAGGTCCGTTTTCTGTTTTCCGAAAATACGTTTTTGATACCCTCGGACCTTACAAAGAGGCACACCACACCGAAGATGCTGAAATAGCGCTACGTATGCAAAAAAATGGCTATAAGATTGCCTATAGCGAAAACTCTATTGTTTATACCGTAGGCCCAAAAGGACTTGGGGCCTTGATTAAGCAGAGAGTTCGGTGGACGTATGGATTTATTCGAAATGTTTTTGATTACAGAGAATTTCTCTTTAATAAAAAATATCGTTCGCTCGGACTTATCATTCTTCCTATTGGGCTCTTTCGTATTTTTTTGACAGCAGTTCTGTTCCCCCTTTCTCTTTGGCTCTTCTTCTTTCCACTCTGGGAATGGATTCAAAAGAAAATGGTTGTTGGTTTTTCTTTCCCATCCTCCTTTACCTTTGATTGGTTTTTTGTAGGGGTTAATCAACTACAAATCTTCTCTTTTATTGCTCTTGTTTTGATGATTGTAAGTTTGTGGGTAGGGAGAGACCTTGTCCGCGATAAAAAGAGAGTTAGCTTCGATATTATTTCTATGATTATTATGTATACTTTTATTTCTCCTCTTTGGCTTATTCAGTCTTCTTATAATGCGCTTACTGCAAAAAAAGGAACATGGAGATAGTTTTATTGATATTATGAAAACAGATTTTAAAAAATATATAAATGCGTTTGTTATTACTCTTGGTGTCTTTATTGTTGTTTTTGCCCTTGTGTATCTTGTGAACAATCGTAAGTTGTCTCACCTTGTTGAGCTCCAACAAAAAATAAGTATTGACCTTATTGCAAATGAAACACAGTTTGACTTGCTTAAATCAGCTCCTTGTTCAGCACTTGGAAGCTCTGTTCTTTCACAAGAACTTGGGGAGTTTGGTCAAAAATTAGACTACACAGAGTCACGACAGGGAGCGAGAAGTGCTGATGTTGTTGAGCTTAAGAAACATTATTCGCTTCTCCAAATTAAAGATTATCTGCTTATGCAAGAGCTTTCTGCAAAATGTGGACAACAGGTAGATGCACTTCTTTATTTTTATGGAGATAACTGTCCCGAATGTATTAAACAAGGATATATTCTTACTGAATTTAAAAAAGAATACCCCGAGATAAGAATTTATTCTTTTGACGGAGATCTTGATTTTTCTGTGATAAATACTTTTGCTGCTCTGTATTCTTTTGATAAAAAATATCCAACGCTTATTGTTAAAGATAATATTTATCAAGAATTTAAAGGACTTGATGATCTGAAAGCTTTGTTTCCAGAAGCCGTGAAGAAAAAAGAGATAGAAAAGCTTTCAATCCAAGGAAAGAATACTCTTCTTGAGCTTGATGAATTTAATCAGCTTGATTCCAAGCAAATAGTTTTTGACAAAGAAAAAGATAACCAATTTTTCTATGATATCTATGATGAGGATGAAAAAATTATAGATTCCGTTGTTCTTTTGTTTGATCCTATTACAAAATCTTTTCAAGCCCCTAAAGAAAACCATAAATAAAATACCCCGAAAGGGTATTTTATTTTTTCTGAGCCACTTGTCGGCCTCGAACCGACGACCTACGGTTTACAAAACCGTTGCTCTACCAACTGAGCTAAAGTGGCAAGAGAACACCTCAAAGGTGTTCAACAAATTAAGATGATACCTAATTATTGTTATTTTGTAAACCTGAGCTAAACGCTAAGATTTACAAAATCACTTATTTCAATACGTTCTCCTATCTTGAGTACTGCTTCTTCGATAAGTTGCGCAATAGTTATTTCAGGGTTCTTGATGAAAGGCTGAGATAAAAGCTCTTCAACAGATTCTGCTCCTCCCATCGCTGTAATGTGGAGAGCAATATCTTGAGCAAGAGCAATGAAATCCTCATTTCGAGCAACATAATCAGTCTCGCAGGAAAGTTTAACAAGAGTTCCGGTGTTGTTGTTATTGTGGATATAAGATTGAATCACCCCAGCTGCAAGTTCTCGGTCAGATTTTTTTGCCGCAGCTTTGGCTGAGATATCACGAAGAAGTTCTCGTGCTTTTTCCATATCTCCGTTAGCTTCAACGAGAGCTTCTTTACATTTTCCAATAGAAACTCCAGTTTCTTCTCGAAGTGTTTTAATTTGTTCTAAAGAAATTTCCATATTATTTAAGCGAGTTAGATATTTTTTTTGTAAAAAGACTAATCGAAGAAATATTGGTATCGTTTGCAACAATAGGGTAGTTGAGGATTGAAATATTACAATCAGTATTTGCAATAGCAATGATTGGGATATTCATTTGAAGAGCCTCAGTTACTGCGATATGTTCTTTTCGTGGGTCAACGATAAAGAGTGCTTTTGGTAAACGTCGAAGGGTTTTAAGTCCTCCAAACTTTTTCTCAAGTCGTTCGATTTCTCGTTCGATCATGAGTTTTTCTTTTTTTGTTTGGAACACGAGTTCTCCTTTTTCAGCTTTGGTCTGAAGGTCAACAAGGTGATCAACTCTGCGACGGAGCTCTTTGTTGTTGGTAAGGGTCCCTCCAACCCATCGTTCAGTAACGAAGGGCATTTCGATAAGTTCAGCAGCCTCGCGTACAAGTCGTCGAGCTTCAGGTTTGGTTCCTACAAAGAGGACTTGCCCGTCGGTTTCATGAAGAGTCTTGAGGAATTCAAAAGCTTTCTCAAGTTGTCCTACAGTAGTTTCAAGGTTAATAATATCTTTTCTCCCTCGATTTTCTACGATGAAAGATTTTGCGGATGGATGTCGTCGTGTTCGTGAATATCCAATATGTGAACCCGCATCAAAAAGTTCTTGTATTAATTCTTTGTTTTGCATGTAATTGTATTTTAAAGAAAACCCTGCACAATAGCGACGAATAAAAAATGCTATCGTTCATTCTTGCTGAGCAAGGAGGTTTCTCAAAGAAACCACACAGGTTTACCAAGCTTATATTACTCATAAAAATATATTTTTCAAGCCTTTAACCGATAAAGAAAGAGGGGAGGAAAGTTACGAAGAATTGAAAGAAGCCCTTGTAAGGCTTCGTAAGGGGATCGAGGAGTACACCGTTCTTCTTGAAGAGAATATTGGCCTTCAAGAAAAGCAAATCCTTCTTCAGGAAGAATATGCTGAGTATCTTCAAAAGGAGATAGAGATTCAAAAAAACCTTCTTGAATGGGCAGGGGGTGAGTGAAAAAATTGAAAATAAGTAAAGCGCTTTGTAAAGAGCGCTTTTTTTGTTGGTTGAAATATCCTTATATTCCAGTACTATATCAATATATGAAACAGTCTCAGTTATTTACTAAAACAAGAAAAGAAGCTCCTGCAGATGAGAATTCAAAAAATGCAGAGCTCCTTATTCGTGCTGGTTATATTTATAAAGAGCTTGCTGGAGCTTATGTTTTTCTTCCGCTTGGTTTACGTGTTCTCAATAATATTGCTGATATCATTCGAGAAGAAATGGATGCTATCGGAGGGCAGGAGGTTCAATCTACAGCTCTTCAGCGGAAAGAACTTTGGCAAAAGACTGGTCGCTGGGATGATGCTGTTGTTGATAATTGGTTCAAAACCAAACTCAAAAATGGGAGTGAGCTTGCACTTGCTTTTACTCACGAAGAACCGATGACTGATCTTATGAAGAGTTTTATTAGTTCATACAAAGATCTTCCCGCATACCCTTATGACATTCGTACTATTTTTCGCAATGAAGAACGAGCAAAATCAGGAATCTTGAGAGGTCGTGAGTTTTTTTGGAAAGCTCTGTATTCTTTTTCTAAAGACAAAGAGCAGCATGATGAGTTTTATGAAAAAATCAAACAAGCCTATCTCAATATTTATGAACGAGTAGGAATTGGAGACAAAACTTTTGTTACCTTTGCTTCAGGAGGAACCTTTTCAAAATATTCTCATGAGTTTCAAACTATCTGTGACGCAGGAGAAGATACTATTTTTCTCTCACAAGAAAAAAAGATCGCTATTAACAAAGAAGTCTTTAATGATGAAGTTCTCAATGATCTTTCTCTCAATAGAGGAGAGCTCAGTGAATTTCGCGCCGTTGAGGTGGGGAATATCTTTTCTCTGGGAGAGCGGTTTTCTGAACCTCTAGAGCTCCGCTATATGGATGAAACAGGAACCCAAAAAAATGTTTTTATGGGGTCCTATGGTATCGGAATTTCTCGTCTTTTGGGTGTTGTCGTTGAAACGCTCAGTGACGACAAGGGAATCGTGATGCCAGAAGAAATTGCTCCTTTTAGTGTGCATATTTTGGCTCTTGGTAATAATGAAAATCTTTTTCGAGAAGCTGAAAATCTTTATTTTGATTTAAAAAATGCAGGAATTGAGGTCTTGTTTGACGATCGTGATATTCCACCAGCACAAAAACTTCAAGATGCTGACCTTGTTGGTATCCCGTATCGCGTTGTTGTTTCAGAAAAAGCATCTCAGAATGGAGGAATAGAAATAACCCATAGAAAAACAGGAGAGAAAGAGTACCTCGACCCCTCTCGCTTGGTTTCGTATTTAATGGAAGGATAGAACTATATGTTGAATAATTTATTACATAAAATTTATAACCGTTTTTCAAATCATATTGGAATTGATTTAGGAACAGCGAATACTTTGGTTTATATCCAAGGAACAGGAGTTATTATCAACGAACCTTCTGTTGTTGCCCTTAATGTAAAGACTGGGCGTGTTGTTGCTGTCGGAAAAGACGCCAAAGAAATGCTTGGAAGAAATCCTTCTCATATTAAAATCGTTCGACCCCTTGTTGATGGGGTAATTTCGGATTTTGATGTCACCGAAGAAATGCTTGCATATTTTATTCGTAAGGCAGAAAAGAGCTCAAGGAGATTTTTCCGTCCTCGAGTTGTTATTGGCGTTCCTTCGGGGATTACCAACGTTGAGCATCGAGCGGTTTATGATGCCGCACGAAATGCTGGGGCACGTGAAGTTTATATTATTGAGGAACCCATGGCTGCAGCTATTGGATTAGGACTTCCTATTCTCGATGCAGTTGGTTCCATGATTATTGACATCGGAGGAGGAACAACCGATATCGCGGTAATTTCTCTTGGGGGAGTTGTGCAATCAAAGAATCTCAAGATCGCAGGAGATAAACTTAATCAAGATATCATCAGTTATCTTCGTGATGAGTTTAAAGTCTCCGTTGGAGAAAAAACAGCAGAAGATATCAAAATTAAAATTGGTGTTATTCACAACCATGAAAATCTCGAATCAGAAGTTCGAGGTCGAGATGTTATTACCGGACTCCCTCGACAGATTCTTGTAAATAATCACGATATTCGAGAAGCTATCTACTTTTCTATTGAAAATCTTATTGATGGAACAAAAGAAGTTCTTGAAAAAACTCCACCAGAAATAGTTTCTGACGTTATGCAACGAGGAATTTATCTCGTTGGGGGAGGAGCTCTCATTGGAGGACTCGATGAGCTTTTGTCACAAGAGCTTGATATTCCCGTATATATTTCAGAAACACCGCTCCTTGTTGTTTCTCACGGAACAGGAGCTGTTTTTGAAGATATTGACCTTTATAAACAAGTACTTATTCACCAAGACGATGAACTTCCGCTACGCTAACAAAAAGAAAAATTCTTTCCCCATATATTTTTTTGGAACTATCTTTTTGTTAGTTTTTTTGTTCGTTTCTTTCTTCCCGAAAACTTTTTTTTCTCTTCTTGAGAAACCTCTCGAGAGAGCTTTTGAAAATAAAGAAATCGTAAAAAAGGGGACAAAGACCCTTTTGAGTTCTTGGTATAGCAATCAAAAACTTTCTGAAGAAAACGCTTCCCTCAGGGCAGAGCTCGATAGTAATAAAGAAAAAATTTCTCGTACAGAATTTTTAGAAAGCATTCTTTCTCGATATGATGTCTTTCTCGATGAAAAAATGCACCCTGCTCATATTGTTTTTTGGAGGAGTGGCTTAGATCAGTTTATGGTAAATCAAGGGACAGCAGATGGTATTAGTCGTGGTGATGTTGTTTTCTCTCAAGATTTTGTTGCTCTCGGTTACGTCACCGAGATAGGTGAACATCTTGCAAGGGTTACTCTTTTTTCAAAAAATAAAGAAGAAACCCAATCGATATCTTTTCCGCAGGACCATGTCTTTTCTTTGGTTGGACGAGGAAGTGGTTCTTTTGAACTTGATGTTCCACGAGACTTTGAAATACAAGAGGGTGATACTTTTTATACTCTTTTTGATCCTGGAGCCATTCTTGCACGAGTTCAAAAGGTTGAATTTGACTCAAGAGATCCTTATAAAAAAGTTTTTCTCTCAGTTCCTACTAACCTTAAGACTGGATCTATTGTTGGAATAAAAAATACTCAGAATGCTTTTCTTTTGCCTGAGGAGCGTTTTTAGTCCTTAAGGAATATATGCAAAAAAAATTTGATTTTAAACTAACTAAAAAAATGAAAGGTTTGGGACGAGCAGGAATTATCACAACTCCTCATGGAGAGATTCAAACTCCTGCTTTTGTCGTTGTGGGAACCAAGGCAAGTGTAAAAGGAATGACTCCGGAAATGCTTATCTCTCTTGGTAGCCAAGTTGTTTTGGCTAACACCTACCACCTTTTTCTTCAGCCAGGTGAAGATATTGTTGCCGAGGCAGGGGGTTTTGCTCCCTTTATGAACTGGAAAGGACCAACCATGACTGATAGTGGTGGTTTTCAGGTTTTTTCTCTTGGAGAGGCTTTTGGTACAGGGGTATCAAAGGTTGCTCGAGGAGATGAAGCTCTTTCTCCCGCCCAAAGTACAAAGAAAAAAGAAAAGTTAGTCACCATCGAAGAAGATGGCGTGAGCTTCCGCTCTCATCTTGACGGGAGTACGCATTACCTTAGCCCAGAGCGTTCTATGGAAATACAGTGGAAACTCGGCGCTGATATGATTTTTGCTTTTGACGAATGTACAAGCCCCTTAGCATCTTTTGAATATCAGAAAGAGGCAATGGAACGAACTCATCGATGGGCGAAAAGATCCTTAGGCCACCACAACAAACTCGATACTGAAAAGGTTCAAGCTCTTTTTGGAGTTGTTCAAGGAGGGAGATTTAAAGATCTTAGAGAAGAATCTGCTCGAACACTTGCTGAGATGGATTTTGACGGTTTTGGCATTGGTGGTTCTTTTAATAAAGAAGATATGAAGTCAGTAGTGCGATGGGTTAATGAAATTTTACCAGAAGAAAAACCCCGACATATGTTGGGGATAGGGGAGCCGCTTGATGTTTTTGACGGGGTTGAAAATGGTTGTGACCTCTTTGATTGTGTTTCCCCAACACGACTTGCACGGCATGGAAGAATTTATACCCACGACGGCCCAATTCAGATTAAAAATGCAAGATTTAAAAAAGATTTTTCTCCTCTTGAAAAAGATTGTGAGTGTTACACCTGTAAAAATTACACACGAGCTTACATACATCACTTACAAAAATCACAAGAGCTTTTGGGACAAGTGCTCCCAAGTGTTCATAATTTATATTTTATGGTTTCATTACTCAAGAAAATACGACAATCAATTTTAGACGAGAGTTTTGATTCTTTTAAAAAAGAATTTCTTTCTCGCTACTATAAAAACCTTAGTCTCTAAGGTTTTTATAAATAGGCAACATATTTTGAAAGGTAGAGAAGAATTTTCTTCGTATCACTTTCTCGTGAGTTTGATTGGAGAATTACAACCCCAATGTTCCTTGTTTGGTCATTGGCAAGAGTTACCTTGTAATAACCAATGCTGGTGTATTTTGCAGCGCTGGTAAATCCAGTTTTTCCTCCAAAGAATCCTGGAAACGCCGCTGCTTTGTTGATATTTTGCCAAAGGTATTTTCCAATTCTTTTAAAATTTAATCGAGAAACTTCAATAATTTCTGGGTTTTGCTCTTTCACAAAAATCATCATTTTAAAGAGGTCTTGTGCTGTTGAGGTATTTTTATTTGAGAGCCCTGTTGGATCTTCAAAAAAACTTTGCTCCATACCAATCCTTTTTGCATATTGATTCATATTGCTCATAAAAATATCGTGGTTATGTTGTTGAGCAATAATTTCCCCAGCGTCATTCGCAGACACAAGAAGAAGAGGGTAGATAAGTTCACGAATGGTGAGGGTGTCCCCGATAACAAACTGAGCACGATTTCCTCCTGGAACAGCAACTTTTTCTTTTGTTATGGTTGCAAGTTCGTTTGGACCAAGCGTCTCAATCGCAGTGAGTGCTGTCATAAACTTGGTCACCGAAGCAATAGGAAAAATAGTATTGGATTTTTTTTCAAAAATAATTTCTCCTGTATCAAGATCTCCAATTAAAAAACTTTGTGCACTGAGAGACGAAAGCTCTTCTTTGTGTTGGAGAATATACTCAAGATCATTTCTTTCATACCCATTTCTTTGAAAATTAATAAAATCAAGTTGTTTGGTGCTCGTAATTGATTTTCTTTCACCTGTTTTTTCTGGAGGGGTAAAAAAAGAAAAAGTATCGTTTTTTTGGAGGCCAAAAGCAAGAGAAAACAAAAAGAAGCTCGCGAGAATAAACAAGAGAGCTAGAGTGCTTTGTATTAAAATGTTTTTTCTATTTTTTTTCATAGAACTTCTTTGTATCGGTTTTTTGATTTGTTTCCTTTGCTAATTCGTAATCAATAAGTTTTTTGGGGATATCAATTCTTTTGATTTTTATTTTAACAATATCTCCAATTTTAAAGATTTTTTTGGTTTTTTTCCCAACAATAATTCCTGCTTTTTCTTTATATTCCCAAAAATCATCTCCAAGATCAAAAAGCCGAATCATTCCTTCTGAGAGAGACTTTTCTTCCGCAACAAAAACACCAAACTTACTTGCTCCTGTGACAACTCCTGAGAAAATTTCGCTAGCCTTCTTTTGCGCCATGTATTCAACCTGCTTGAGCTTGATGGAGTTTCTTTCTGCATTCACGGCTTTTTGTTCTTGCTGAGAGCTTTTTGAACAGATTTTCTCAACCCAATCTTGGGTGTAGGGGAGCTCTTGGTGCTGTAATTGTGCGTAGAGAAGTCGATGAGCAACAACGTCAGGGTATCTTCGAATAGGAGATGTAAAATGCGAATAAAACTTAAAGGAAAGCCCAAAGTGCCCAATGTTTTTTGTCGTGTATACAGCCTTCTGCATAGACCGAACAATGACCGTTTGAAGAGCATCTGAAATCGCTTTTCCTTCAGCGTCTTTGATAATTCTTTGGAGTTCTTTTTTTTCTATAATACCATCTACGAGTTTTGGGTGATAACCCAGAATGTTAAGAAATTCTTTGAGGGTTTCTACTCGTTCTGGCTCGGGTTTATCATGAACACGATAAATAAAGAACGGGGATTTTTGCATGTATTCAGAAACCCTCCTGTTTGCCAAGAGCATGAACTCTTCAATGAGTTTGTTCGTATCAATACGTTTTTTGAGCGCCACCTTGAGGGGAACACCATTTTCATCGAGGACAAATTTTACTTCATTGGTTTCAAAGTCAAGAGAACCATCTTTGTATCGTTCTTTTTCGTATATTTTTGCAAGAGCATCGAGCGTCAAGAGTTCTTCAACAAAATCTCCCTGTTTCTTATCAATAATTTCTTGAGCTTCTTCATAAGAAAACCTCTTATCGGATTTAATAAGAGTTTTTCCAAACCATTGATTGAGAATTTTTCCTGAGCTTGGGTGAACCTCAAGAACAACCGAAAAAGCGAGTCGTTCCTCGTTAGGTCTCAAGGAACATAGATCGTTTGAAAGAACCTCTGGGAGCATCGGGATAGTCCTGTCAACGAGGTAAACCGAAGTCGTTCTTTCTTGAGCTTCGATATCGATGGGGGAGTTCATTCTCACATAGTGAGAAACATCTGCGATATGGATTCCTATTTCATAATTATTATTTTTAAGTTTTTGAATAGAAAGAGCATCGTCAAAATCTTTGGCATCTTGGGGGTCAATTGTAAAAGTTGTTACCGATCGCATATCCCGTCTTTTTTTCTTTTCATCTTCTTCAATTTTTTCTGCTCGAAGTTTCTCCCCCTCATCGAGTACCTTTTGAGGAAACGTATCAGTAAAACCTTCTTCTCGTGCTATTCCTTTCATAATGGCATCATTTGATTTTGGGTCTCCAAGATCAGCTTCCATTATTCCTTTGAGATTCGGTTTATATTGCGTTATGTTTACGAAAACTTTATTCCCAATACTCTTGGTGTTTTTGGGAGGGTTTGTAATTTCAATATGAGGTATTTTGAAATTATCAGGTTCAAGAATAAATTTCCCATTGAGCTCTCTCAGAATACCAACAAAACCTTTATGAGCCCTTTCGAGAACCTTGAGAACCCTTCCTTCGTTTAATTCAGGCTTTGTGATAGCGACAAGAACAATATCTTTGTGGAGAGCCGTATTTCCCTCGTGAGAAGGGATTTCTATCGTTTCTCCGTTTTTCTTATTTTTTACGAAAGCGACTCCGTTTTTTCCAAGCGAAAAAACACCTTCAAAATCCTGCTTTTCTTTCATATTGGGCTATTATAGCATAAATTCCTTTTTCGCATTTATTTTTGAGAGAAAGCTTGCCAAAAAAAAATAATTCGGTACTATCTAGTCCATATGTTGATGTTAAGATTACAGCGAATTGGAAGAAGAAACCAACCACATTTTAAGGTGGTAGTTATTGAAAAAACAAAAGGACCAAAGTCACGAAAGTATATAGACATTGTTGGTTCTTATAATCCAAAAATGGGAACAATTTCTTTGGATAAAGAAAGTATTCAATCTTGGATAGCAAAAGGGGTTCAAATCTCTGATACCGTTTATAATATGCTTGTTGATCAAGGTATTGTTTCTGGAAGAAAGAAAAATGTTCTTCCTAAAAAGACAGCTATCAAGAAAGAAGAACCAGAGTCTGAGGTAGCTCAGCCTGAAGTGGCAGCTCCTGCAGAAGAAGCACAGACTGAAAAAACAGAAGGAGTAGAGGAAGCTCCAGTAGAAGCCCCTGCTGAAAATGAAGAAGCTCCTGCTGAAGAGACTTCCGAGGAAGAAGTAAGGGCAGAACCTGAGGGAGCAGAAGAAACTCCCGCAGAGTAAAGAAACCCATTGATAAACAAGCTTTTATCTTTGGTTTTTTATTTGAGCTTTGTTATACTTTATTGAGTCCTCTCTAAAGAGAGCCAACGGCGGCACTCACATAGGATGTTTAGTGGAGCTCGCACCCGTTGGCTCTCTTTGGAGGGGAAGGGAAACAGATGTTTTTGCATCTGTTTTTTTGATTATTTTATGCTACACTTTGCTCTATGAATATACTTTTAAACCTTATTTCTAATGAAAATACGAGAGTCCTCAAAAAGGCACGAAAAATTGTTGAAACAATCAATGCCTACGAACCAGAACTCCAAAAATTATCAAACGCAGATCTCAAACTCAAAACCGCTGAGTTCAAAGAACGACTTTCACAGGGAGAGAGTCTTGATGATTTGTTGCCCGAGGCTTTTGCTGTTGTTCGAGAAACCTCAGTACGAACCTTAGGGCAGCGACATTATGATGTTCAGATGATAGGAGGAATGGTTCTCCACTGGGGAAAAATAGCAGAAATGAGAACAGGAGAAGGAAAGACCTTGGTATCAACCCTTGCCGTGTATCTCAACGCCCTAACCGGAGAAGGGGTTCATGTGGTTACGGTCAATGACTACCTTGCACGAAGAGATGCTCAGTGGATGGGACAGATATTTGATTTCCATGGTTTGAGTGTTGGTGTTATTAATGACCAAAATCTTTCTTTTGTATACGAAGCAGAACACGTACAATCAGAGGTAGACAAAGAACGAGATGAATTGGGATCTTTCCGAGTTTTTCACGACTTTCTCAAGCCAAGTACTCGAAGACAATCATACGCTTGTGATATTACCTACGGAACCAACAGCCAGTTTGGTTTTGATTACTTGCGGGATAATACTGCACAACAAAAACTCCAACTCGTTCAACGAGGGCATGTCTTTGCTGTAGTTGACGAGGTCGATTCGATTCTTATCGACGAGGCGAGAGTTCCACTTATTCTCTCTACGGCTGCAGAAGATGCAGAAGGTCTTTACATGGCAATGGACTCTCTTGCAAAGTCTTTAGTGTTGGGAACTGACTATACCCTTGATGAAAAGCTTCGGGCGGTTTCTATTACTGACCAAGGAATCTCTAAAGCTGAAAAAGCTCTCAAAATAAAAAATATTTATACCCAAGAAAATATCAAACTCGTCCACCATCTTGAAACTGCCTTGAGAGCACATGCTGTTTTCCAGCGAGATCGAGATTATGTTATCCAAAACAATGAGGTGATTATTGTCGATCAGTTTACTGGGCGACTCCAAGAAGGGCGACGATATTCAGACGGACTTCACCAAGCGCTCGAAGCTAAAGAGCGAGTTCCTATTCAACAAGAGTCAAAAACACTCGCCTCTATTACCTATCAAAATTATTTTAAGTTTTATCGAAAACTTTCTGGTATGACAGGAACAGGGAAGACTTCAGAAGAAGAATTCCAAAAGGTTTATGGACTTGATGTTGTGGTTATCCCAACAAATCGACCCATTCAGAGAATTGATAATATCGATTTAATCTATCAAACGGAAGAAGCAAAATTCAAAGCCATTGCTGAAAAAGTAAAAGAAAAACAAAAAAAGGGCCAACCTGTTCTCGTGGGTACTGTTTCGGTTGAGAACAATGAGCTTCTTTCTGCGTATCTTACTCAGGCAGGAGTAAAGCATGAGCTTTTGAACGCAAAGAACCACGAGCGAGAAGGGGAAATTATTGCGCAAGCAGGGAAACCAGGATCTGTTGTTATTGCAACTAACATGGCAGGACGAGGAGTTGATATTAAGCTTGGAGGAAATCCAGCAACCCCAGAAGAAGAGCAAGAGGTTAAAGATCTCGGAGGACTCTTTGTTCTGGGAACTGAGCGTCACGACGCGCGAAGAATCGATGACCAGCTACGAGGACGATCAGGGCGACAGGGGGATGTTGGAGAAACACAATTCTACGTTTCTCTTGAAGATTCTCTCATGAGAATTTTTGGAGGAGATCGAATGAAGTCTATTATTGGAACCTTGAAGCTTGCTGATGACGAAGCTATTCAGAACAAGATGATTTCTCGCCAGCTCGAAAATGCTCAGGCAAAAGTTGAAGGGTTTCACTTTGACTCACGAAAATCAACGCTTGATTATGATAACGTTCTCTCTCATCAACGAGACACCGTTTATGAACGGCGGAGAAAAATACTCTTGCGAGATAAAGAAGAGATTGCAAAGCTAGAAGAAGAAGTCTTTCTCAATGCAGGAGATTTTGCTCAAAAACTTGAAGAGAAGAAAAAAGCCTTTACCGAAGAACAGTTTGAAGATGCTTTGGTTCGTATTGCTTTGTACGTGATTGATATGCTCTGGATGGAGCATCTCCAAGTTATGGAATACACGCGTCAATCAGTGAACCTTCGTGCCTATGGACAAAGAGATCCACTTGTTGAGTATAAAAAGGAAGGATTGAGACTCTATCAAGAAATGAATCATCAGTTTTATGCCAAGGTTTCTGAGCTTCTTTCTTATGTTGAAATTCAAAACAATAATGAATCAACGAAAGAGGTCGCAGAAGAAACTCCAAGCTTTGCTTCTGATAATCACATCAAGATTAGAAAAGGAGGAGAGATAAAAACTATCAAAAAGAAAAAACTCGATAACTTCCTTTCTGCAGGTTGGGAAGAGGTAAAATAAAAAACACTTTTGTATAAAGGTGTTTTTTATTTATCCACAGATTATTTTTATTTCTCATAAAAGGCTTGACTCGGGGGGGGGGGCAGAATGATATACTAGGAGGGTATGACAAAACATATATACAAACACATTTATAGCTTTTTACTAGCAGCAGCTTTTCTCTTTGGAGGAGCTGGAATATTATCAGCACAGGAGATTGAGTGGTCAAAGGTTCCCAATAGTTTTAGTTACGATATAAGGTGGGGTTCTATAACGCATGGATACAATAACCTAGGGCAAGATCTGTTTATTGTTTTTGGTTATGATTCGGAACACGATCAGGACGTTATTTCTACTTCAAAAGACGGATTAAATTGGACGACACCTCTTAATCCACAGTCAGAAGAAGACCCTAGTCAAGTAAGCTGGGGATCTGCTATTTACTCAAAAGAAAAAGGACTTTTTGTTGCTGTTGGGAAGGGTTATTATGATCAGACTGGTTATGTTATGACATCAGAAGATGGAGAATCTTGGCTTATTAATGAAGACGCTAAAACAGAGAATATTTATTGGAGCTCTGTAACCTATGGTTATGACGATGATGGAGACGGGCTTTTTGTTGCCGTTGGAAGAACTAGTGGAGATAGTGGTGTGTCTATGACATCAACCAATGGAATAGCTTGGTCAGACCCTCAAGTAATAGAAGGGCAAGCTGAATTATTTTCTGTAACTTATTCAAAAGAAAAAGGACTTTTTGTTGCTGCGGGAGGATACAGTGGAAATCAAATTTCGACATCAAATGATGGTTTGAACTGGGAAATACAAGAAACACCAGAACCTTTTGGATCAGCATGGATGTCTGTAACTTATTCAAAAGAAAAAGGACTTTTTGTTGCTGTGGGATACCGATATTCTAACCCTACTTTTTATGGGATGGTTATGACATCAGAGGATGGAAAAAATTAGTCTCTCAACGATACTGAGACAGAAAATATACTATGGAGCTCTGTTGCTTATGGTAATGATATATTTGTTGCTGTTGGAGGAGATAATGGATATGGGCTTGCTAACCAAATTTTAATTTCAGAAAATGGTGAGGATTGGGAGTCTTTGCAGGAACCTGAGGGAGATTTTTGGGAAACGAGTGTTATTACTTTTGGGAATAATATGTTCATTGCATTAAGTCCAAGAGATTTATTGATAGGAAAGTATCCCGATAAAAAAATAGATCTATCCTCTAAATCCTCAAGCATCTTCGGAACCAGATTCTGTTCAGCGGGAGTTACGACTTTCTGTCGACCACAAAACGGATTTACTAATAATAATCCATTGATCAGTGTCTATACCGAACTCTTGGGGCTCTACCAACAACTCCTTTCTGCAATGCAGGGACAAAACAGCTAAGGCTGTTTTTCTTTTGCGAGAATATAAAAAAACGCTATACTAAAATTATGTTTCCTCTTTTTAAAAAGAAAAAAATAATAGTAACTCACAATGGGTCTTTTCACGCTGATGATATTTTTGCTTGTGCGACTCTGATGCTTTTTTTAGAGCAGAAGGGAGAACGCTATCGTATTATACGAACACGAGATGAGGCTGAGATTCACAAAGCTGATTTTGTCGTTGATGTTGGTGGCGAGTATAATCCTGAAAAAAATCTTTTTGACCACCATCAAATTGGTGGGGCAGGAGCTCGGGATGGAGAAGGTATTCCGTATGCGTCTTTTGGTCTTGTATGGAAAAAATTCGGACCCCTTTTGTGCAAGAGCCAAGAAATCGTTATTGATATCGATAAAAGAATTGTTGAACCTATCGATGCAATAGATAACGGAATTAGTATCAGTGAGCCGCGAAATATTTCTGTGTGTGACTATGGACTTTATGGAATTATTGGTGCCTACCAGAATACTTGGAAAGAAGCAGGGGCAACGGACAAACAATTAGAAAATTTTCTTTTTCTTGTACGTTTTTTCAAGAAACTTCTCAAAAGAGAAATCGAACGATCGTCTGACCGTATTGAAATGGTTCGTATGATTGAAGAAATTTACGAAAACTCTTCTGAAAAAGTTATTCTTGAAATACCTTTTCATGTGACAACAGGTATTTTGAACCAAGCACTCGATAAACACAAAGAAATTATGTTTATTGTTTCAAAGAGCAACACCCAATGGAAAGCACTTGCTATGAGAAAAAATCCTTGTTCTTTTGAAAATAGAAAATCATTTCCTCTTGAATGGGGAGGAAAGAAAGGAGCAGAATTGGCTCAAATTTCGGGAGTTTCTGATGCGGTCTTTTGTCATAACGCTCGATTTCTTGCGGTTGCTGAAACCAAAGAAGGGGCTTGGGAGCTTGCGCGACGCGCTCTTGAAAATTAATAAAGAGCATTCTTTCCTTGCAAAAAAAGAAGAAAACAATAGACTTTGCTTACTATGGCATTAGTTGATGAAGTACAAATTCATATTCAATCAGGAAACGGTGGAGACGGCGTTGTTCGTTGGCGTCGCGAAAAATTTCAACCTAAAGGAGGTCCTAACGGTGGAAACGGTGGGCGAGGGGCTGATGTGTACGCTGAGGCTATTTCCGATCTTGCTTATTTGAGTCTTTATTTACGTTCACGGAATTTTCAGGCTGAACATGGAGAAGCAGGCGGAAGTCGTAGCCGAGAAGGGAAAGACGGGAATGATCTTGTGCTTAAATTTCCTCGTGGAAGTGTTATTAAAAACCTCTCAACAGGAGAAGAATTTGAGCTTGCCGAAGTAGGCGAAAAGTTGCGTATCCTCAAAGGAGGTCGTGGTGGTTTAGGAAATGAATATTTCAAATCTTCAACCAATACGACTCCTTATGAATGGACACCAGGAGAGCCAGGAGAGGAGGCTGATTTTCTCGTAGAGCTTAAACTTTTTGCTGATGTTGGTTTTGTGGGGTTTCCTAATGCTGGGAAATCAACACTGCTCAACGAGCTTACGAATGCGAAATCAAAAATAGGGGACTATCATTTTACCACCCTAGATCCTCATTTGGGAGCAATGGGTCCGTATGTTCTTGCGGATATTCCTGGAATTATTGGAGGAGCTTCATCAGGAAAAGGGCTTGGGTATAAGTTTTTGAAACATATCCAAAGAACACGGACCTTGGTGCACCTTGTTTCTCTTGAATCTCCTGAGCCGTGGGAGGATTATCGTACGATAAGACGAGAGCTTGAAAATTATGATCCAGCACTTTTGGACAAGGATGAAATTGTCGTTTTAACTAAAGCCGACCTTCTTGATACAAAAGATCTTGAAAAAATTGTTCAAGAGTTTAAACAAAAAATATCTTCCAAATTTCTTTTTACTATCTCTGCTTTTGATAATGAGAGTATTAAGGATTTTCAAAAAGAACTTTGGAAATTCCTTGATAAAAAAGCCTCTGTGTAAGAGGCTTTTTGTTTTGTGTGGTTAGACCATCCTTTTCCAAAAGTGTTGGATCATTTCTTCTTTCATTTTATTTATTTTCTCAAAGTTCATAAAATGAACAAGTTGCTGAGGGCTTAGCTTTAAGATAACCTTACTATTCTCCCAAACGGATTCTGTTATCCCGATAGCACGAGCGCGGTCCAAGATGACTTGATGTTCATAACTATCTTTTGAAATCATTTCAGGAAATGTTTCTTTTTCTGAAAAAACGACTTCAATTTTTCCTTGCTGTGCCCAAGCTTTTGGAACAAAGAGCTTAAAACTCATACCTAGCTTATTTTTTCTTAGCATAGCGTATTTTTTTATCTTTTTCAATACTTTGGGTATTTGTTTTTTCTTTTTCTTTGTTTACAATAGCTTTTATATGGAACACCAAGGCTACACGGTAACAATAGGTCTCGAGATACATGCACACCTCAAGACAAAAACAAAAATGTTTTCGTCTTCTCCTAACAACCCCTTTCACGCAGAACCAAATACAAACATCTCTCCAATTGATCTTGCTCACCCAGGAACTCTCCCAACTATTAACAAAAAAGCCCTTGAACATATGGTTCGCATAGGGCTTGCCGTCGGAGGAGATATTGCAAATTTTACTGAGTTTGATCGAAAAAATTATTTTTATCCAGATATTCCAAAAGGATATCAGATTTCTCAATATAAATATCCCGTGGTTTCAGGAGGAGAACTTGCTGGCTTTAAGCTTACTCGAATTCACCTCGAAGAGGACACAGCAACCTCAAAACATTTTGATACTTACTCACTTCTTGATTTTAACCGAGCAGGAGCTCCTTTGATGGAGCTTGTGACAGAGCCTGTTCTTCACAGCGCTGAAGACGTGGTTACTTTTGCACGAGAGTTGCAGCTTTTACTCCGTTATCTTGGGGCGAGTGACGCTAATATTGAAAAAGGAGAAATGCGTGTTGAGGTAAATCTTTCAGTTTCAAAGACGGATCAATTAGGAACAAAGGTTGAAGTAAAAAACATTGGTTCAATTTCTGCTGCAGGGAAAGCAACCGAATATGAAATTGCACGACAAATTGAGATTCTTGAATCTGGAGGAACTATTGCTCAGGAAACTCGTGGTTGGCATGATCAAAAACAAGAAACCTTCTCACAGCGTTCAAAAGAAGATGCAAAAGATTACCGCTATTTTCCTGAGCCTGATTTACCGAAACTCTATCTTCATGAGCTCTTTAATCTTGAAGAAATAACGTCAGAACTCCCAGAACTTCCTCGAGCAAAACGAGAACGTCTTGCAAAAGAATATCGGATCAAGGGTGATGATATTGAGTTTTATATTCATAATTTTGAATATGCTCATTTTTTTGAAAAAGTAGCCAAAAAAGTATCACAGGATTCCTATCAAATTCTTTCAAACTATATAAGCTCTGATCTCGTTGGACTCCTTAAGGAGAAGGAGGAAGAAGAGAGAAATGCTCTGTTAGAAAATCTCAACCCAGAAAATTTTGCGAGCCTTATTCAAATGATCCAGGCGGGAGATTTGAACTCCCGCGGAGCGAAAGATATTTTGCCTGATGTTGTTTTTGATCAAAAAGATCCAATGATGATTGCCAAAGAGAAAGGACTTCTTCAGCAAAACGACACAGAAGCTCTCAAAATTATTGTTCAAAAGATTATTGAAAACAACCCAACTCAAGTTGCTGATTATCAATCAGGAAAAGAAACTCTTATCCAGTATTTTGTAGGGCAGGGGATGAAAGAAACAAAAGGTTCTGCAAATCCAGAAATTCTCAAAGAACTTTTCTTGGAATTATTATAAAAAAAGCAAGCATAAAGCTCGCTTTTTGTTTTGTATTTTCATAATCCCTCGGAGAGCTCCTCCAAGAAGTTTATCACCTCTTGGTTCTTTCTCAGGAGATAAAAACCTCCCAGAGAGAGAAGAATTAGGGTGGCTCCCCAAACTGTTCCAAGGCTTATCCCTATTGCAAATAGAGATAAGAGGACCACCAGGAGGATGGCCCCAAAAATTGTCTTTTTCATACTTTTAAATTTTAAGTTCATATATATACTATCATATTCATGGTAATATGTCAACTTATTTTTGAGGGTTAACAAAGCCTTTTGTTTAGGCTACACTAGAAACTATGAACACAAGAGGAAAACTTCATCCACTTTCTCAGACCATACGAACTATCAGTAAGATTTTTGTTGATATGGGATTTCAGATTGCTGACGGCCCTCACATTGAGGATGAATGGCATAATTTTGATGCTTTGAATGTTCCTCAGGATCATCCTGCGCGAGATATGCAGGATACTTTTTTTATTCGAGGAAAAGAAAAGACAGTCTTACGAACGCATACCTCATCGGTACAAATTCGTTTTATGGAAGAATATGTAAAGGCTGGAAAGAAACCTCCTTTCAAAATTATTGTTCCAGGGCAGGTGTTTCGACAGGAAGCGACTGACCGAACGCACGAGGCACAGTTTTTTCAGGTAGAGGGACTTGTCGTTGGTGAAGGGATAAGTCTCGCTCACCTGAAAGGAACCCTCGAAACTTTTCTTCACAGTTATTATGGGAGACCGATAGAGTTTCGTTTTCGTCCTGGGTATTTTCCTTTTGTGGAGCCAGGAATTGAAATTGATTTGAAATTTGGAGACACCTGGATGGAAGTCCTTGGTGCAGGAATGGTACACCCAAATGTTCTAAAAAATGTTGGTATTGATCCAGAAAAATATTCTGGTTTTGCTTTTGGTGTTGGTGTTGATCGACTTACCATGATGAAATACAACATTGACGATATTCGTCTCTTGTATCAAGCGGATATGAGACTTCACGATGCTTTGCACGCTGATGATACACAATAAAACATATGCTTATTTCACGAAATTGGTTACAACGACATATTGAACAAAAACTCCCCAAAGCCGAAGTAATTGCCGAGAGCTTGTTACTTCATAGTTTTGAAATAGAAGGAATCGAAGAAAAAAATGGAGATAGCGTTATTGATATCGACGTGCTCCCTAATCGAGCACATGATTGTTTGGGGCATCAAGGAATCGCACGAGAATACGCAGCTGTTACAGGAAATAGCTTTATACCGATGACCTACCAATACCCTGATGGGATTACTTTTGATACAGAAAGTTCTTTTCCTGTAAAAATTCTCAACAAAAAAGCATGTTTGCGTTACAGTGCTCGCCTCATACAAAATATTAATATTACTGATTCTCCAGAGTGGCTTGCAGAATCCTTGAATACCCTCGGGCAGAAAAGTATCAACTCGGTTGTTGATGCGACAAACTTTGTGCTTTTTGATATAGGGCAACCAACGCATGTTTTTGATACTGATAAAATTGTAGGAGGAATTACGGTGCGCAATGCAGAGGAAGGGGAGAAAGTTTTTCTTCTCAGTTCTGATGAGGAGTACGTTCTTTCTTCAACGGATCTTGTGATTGCTGATGATGAAGGGGTCTTGGCTCTTGCAGGGATCAAGGGAGGAACCAAGGCAGAAGTTACTCGCGAAACCAAAAACATTCTTCTTGAAGTTGCAAATTTTGATTCGGTGACCGTGCGCAAGACAGCGCGACGGTTGAAGCTTTTTACCGATGCTTCAAAACGATATGAAAACGGAATTTCTTCTCTCTATGTTGAAAAAGGGATGGAAGCTCTTTCTATGCTTGTCTCTGATATCCACAAACTTAAAAATCTGGGGGCTGTTACGGATATCTACCCAAACAAAGAAACAGAACGAGAGATTGAATGTTCTCTTTCTGATATACAAAACCTTTTAGGGCTTAAAATTACAGAAAAAGAAGTTCTTGATATTTTTGACCGCTTGGCTTTTGTTTATTCTCTAGACAAAAAGAGTTTCCGAGTAAAAATTCCTCTTGAACGGAAAGATCTCATTATCAAAGAAGACCTTATTGAAGAAGTGGGGCGACTTTATGGATACCACAATATTCCAGTACAAGGTCTCGAAGATTATTCTTTTGAACCCGAATTACACCAGCTGAGTTTTGTTGAGAACGAATTAAAGAATCTTTTGATACATGCTGGATATACCGAACTCAAGAGCTATAGTTTCGTTAATAAGGGAGAGGTCGAGTTATATAATCCCCTTGCTTCTGATAAAAAGGCACTTCGAAAAAATCTTCTGTCGCTTAACGAAGAAGCCCTAGAAAAAAATCTTCATTATCTTGATTTCTTTGGCGCTGATATTTTGAGAACTTTTGAAATTGGACGAGTATATACCAAAGAGGGAGAATATACCGAGTGCCTTGTTGCTGTAAAAAACAAAGACAAACAAGCAAATAAAAAATACGGAGCTGAAACCGTCCAACTAGAAAGTCTCATCACCCAAATAGAAGAAAAATTTAAGGTTTCCTTATCAGCGCGAATTGAAAAAGGGAATTTCTTGGTTTTTCGTTTGAATGATATTCTCACGAGTTCTAAGGAGTATGGTTCTACTTTTGATGATACAAGTTATTCTGAGTCTTCTTATTACCATCATGTATCGGCGTATCCTTTTAGTGTTCGTGATGTGTCCTTTTGGTCACCCAATACGGAAATAGGAGCTGATAAATATGAAAAGATTATAAAAGGTACTGATGTACATTATCTAAAGAAAATTTTTCTCTTTGATCAATTTGAAAAAGAAGGAAGAGTTTCATATGCGTTCTCGTTGGTATTTCAATCAGATGAAAAAACCTTAAGCGATGATGATATCAATAACGATATGAATCTTATTATTCAAAAGCTTGAACAATTAGGAGCTGAGATACGATAAAAGCCGAATTACAAGTATGTAATTCGGCTTTTGATTTTAAATTGTTTGAAGTAATCATAGCAAAAATAACATATTTGTCAATAACAAAAACACTTTTTGTGGCGAAAACTTGCGTTTTTTAACAATTTCTCTATAATGCCAAGATATGAAAAGTTTAAATGCGCTTAAACGAGAATTATCAGAGTCAAATGAGTTTCTTCGAGAGAAAGGAAATGTTCCTGCTGTGATTTATGGAAAGGGGGTAGCGAACATTTTGGTCGCAGTAAAGGAAAATGAAGTTCGTTCTTTATGGCGAGATGTTCGAGATACAGAACCATTCCACATTAAAGTTGAGGGAGGAGAAAGTTATACGGTTATTATGAAGGATATGCAAGTTCATGTTGTTTCTGGGAATATTCTCCACATTGATTTTCTTATTCAAGGCTAAAAACGAGGAAAAATTTCCTTGTTTTTTTAATTTTGATATAATTCCTGTATATGAAACAAGGTTTTTTGTACTTAGTAATACTCGTTGCTCTCGGCTCATTTGTTCTTACGTCGGATAAGGCAAATGCTTTTGACGTTAACCAGTGTAATCAACAAGAAAAAGAAGCAGATTGTAAAAAAAGACTTGATGAACTTGAAAAAGAAATCAAAAAACTCGAAGGAAATATCAAGAGTGAAAACCAAAACCAACAGAAGCTCACCACAGAGATAAGCAAGCTTAATTCAAATATTCAGCAAACGTCTGCAGAAATTAACCGAAAAAACAAACTGATTCAAAACCTCAAGGGAGAAATAACAGGGAAACAAGAAACCATTGAGGAGTTGAACAAGAAACTCAAACGAGATAAAGAATCCCTTGCCGATATTATTCGACAAAGAGATCAGGTTTCTGATGCGACTATTTTGGAGCTGATTCTTTCTTCGGAACAGATTTCTGACTTTTATCAGGATCTCTCGTCCTATTCATCAGTCCAGAACTCACTTTCTGATACCTTTTCCGCCATTGAAAGTCTCAAAAAAGATATCTATGGAGAAAAAGAGTATCTTGAAATGAAGCAAAAAGAAGAAGATGATGCAAAATATGCTCTTCAGCTTGAAAAAAACAAAATAGAAACACAAAAGAAAGACAGAGATACGGCCCTTTCTATAAGTAAGCAGACCTCCGCAGGATATGAACAACTTAAAAAAGCTCACGAAGAAGAGATTAAAAAGATCCGAGCAGAAATGATTAAATTCCAAGGGAGTGGAATTAATAGTAAGCCAATTTCCTTTGGAGAGGCGTATGATTTTGCAAAATTTGCTGAACAAAAAACAGGAGTAAGTGCGGCTTTTCTCATTGCCATTATGCAACAGGAAACTGGACTCGGACAAAATGTTGGAGGGTGTTATATCACGGATCTCACAACAGGAGATGGAAAGGGAATTAATACGGGAGCTTTTTACGAAAAGGTGATGGGAACAGGAAGTCTTCCTCATTTTGGAGTGATTACCAAAAATCTGGGACTTGATTGGCAAAAAACCCCAGTGTCTTGTCCCATTGATATGCTTAGAGTAGGAACTGCTACCAAATATTATCAAGGAAGAGGATACGGAGGAGCTATGGGGTATACCCAGTTTATTCCAAGTACCTGGGTATTGGTAGAAGCGCGTGTTCGAAGTAATCTTGGAGTTGCGGTTGCAAATCCTTGGGATCCAAAACATGCTGTGATGGCAGCAGCAATTTATGCCAGAGATCTTGGTGCATCGGGGACTCCTGTTACAGAAGTAAATCGTGCAAGCTATGCTACCGCTGCTTGTAAGTATTTTGG